>NZ_CP043575.1:4955000-5217190 GCF_014076495.1 Comamonas koreensis
CTTTCTGGATGCGGTCGCGACCCGCATTGTCGAGCTGGACCGTGGCCAGCTGCGCAGCTACCCCGGCAACTTTGCGCAGTACGTCGTGCAAAAGCAGGAGCAGTTGGCACAAGAGTCGGTGATCAATGCCAAGGCCGACAAACTGCTGGCCCAGGAAGAGATCTGGATCCGCAAGGGCGTCGAAGCCCGCCGCACGCGCAGCCAGAGCCGGATCGAGCGGCTCAAGGTGATGCGCAACGAGCATGCCGCACGCCGCACCGCCCAGGGCAGTGTGAAGATGGACATTGCCTCGGGCACGGGCAGCGCCTACCAGGGCAAGATCGTTGCCGAGCTGACCGATGTCAGCAAGCGTTTTGGCGACCGGACCATTGTGCGCAACTTCAGCACCACGGTGCTGCGCGGCGACAAGATCGGTCTGCTCGGCCCCAATGGCGCGGGCAAAACCACCTTGCTGAAGATGATTCTGGGCGAGTTGGCCGCAGACAGCGGCACGATTCGCCAGGGCGCCAACCTGCAGGTGGCCTATTTTGACCAGATGCGCGATGCCATCAATCTGGATGCAACCCTGGAGGACTTCATCAGCCCGGGCAGCGAATGGATCGAGATCGGCAACCAGCGCAAGCATGTGAAAAGCTACCTGAGCGATTTCCTGTTCTCGCCCGCACGCGCGCACTCCCCGGTGCGTTCCCTGTCGGGTGGCGAGCGCAACCGCTTGCTGCTGGCCCGCTTGTTTGCCCGCCCCGCCAATGTGCTGGTGCTTGATGAACCCACCAACGACCTGGACATCGACACCCTGGACCTGCTGGAAGACCTGCTGCAGCAGTACGACGGCACGGTCTTCCTCGTCAGCCATGACCGGACCTTTTTGGACAACGTGGTCACCAGCATCATCGCCGCCGAAGGCGATGGCCATTGGCGCGAGTACGAGGGCTCGGTGCAGGACTGGCTGATCCAGTCACGCCGCTCGCGTGAGATTGCCGAGCAGCGGGATGCTGTGCAAGCCAGCAAGCTGGCCAAAGAGAGCAAGGCCGCCGCCGCTGCCCCCGCGCCAGCGCCCGCTGCAACAGCCGTGCCCAGCGCACAGCCCAAGCGCAAGCTGAGTTACAAGGACCAGCGCGACCTGGACACCTTGCCCGCCCGCATTGCCGAGCTGGAGGCCGAGCAAAAGGACATCCAGGCCAGGCTGGCCGATGGCAGCCTCTACACCAAGGACTATGGCCAGGCGATGCAGTTGCAGCAGCGCGATGCCGCCATTGAAGAGCAGCTGCTTGAAGCATTGATGCGCTGGGAAGAGCTGGCCAGCTGATCCGGCGCCGCGCTGTGCCTTTGAACAGGTTCTTAGCGATTCAGCGCGGCATGGACTCGGCCTGCGCAAACTCCGCGCGCACCCGCTGGTAAACCCGCCAGAAGCTCGGGTCCTGCGTGCAGGCATAGTTGATGCGCATCAGCGTGGACGGCTGGCGGCTCGCATGAAAGAGGCTGCCTGGCGCAATCAGGTAGTTTTCATCGAGCATGCGCTGGGCCAGCACCTCGGTATCCATGCCGGTATCGACCCAGCCGAACATGCCTGCGGGCTCGGTGACAAAGCGGCAACCAGCCTCCAGCGCCAGCGGCACGCTGTGCTTGCGCGCCTGCACTAGGTGGCTGCGCATGCGCTCGATATGGCGCCGCAGCTGGCCGTTTTCCATGCACAGCGCCATCGCGCGCTCCATCAGCGCCGGGCTGGTCAAGGTCGACAGCAGCTTGGTGTCCAGCATGCGGTCCACCAGATCGGGTGGCGCCGCCATATAACCCACGCGCCAGTTGGGCGCCAGAATCTTGGCAAAGCCGCTCACATAGATACTGCGCTTCAAGCCATCGAGCACGCTGAGCCGCGTGGCATGCTCGGGGGCGATATGGCTGTAGGTGTCGTCCTCAACGATATAGAAATTGAAGGCCTGCGCCAGTTGCAGCACCTGGTGGGCGGCTGCCGGGTGCAGGCTGTAGCTGGTGGGGTTGTGCAGCACGCTGACGCTGACATAGAGCTTGGGCGCATGGGTTTCGCAGTAATGGCGCATGACGGCCAGATCCGGGCCATCGGGCCCGCGCGGCACCGGCAGCACCTGCATGCCCAGCGCCGCCAGCCGGGCAAACTCCACCGACCAACCAGGCTCCTCCACCATCACCGCATCGCCCGCTTTCAGCAAGGTGCGGCTGACAATATCCAGCCCCTGGGTGGCGCCCATCGTGGTCATCACCTGCTCCACCCCCACCGGCAAGCCCAGCTCCTTGAGCCGATCGGCCAGCAGCGCGCGCAGCAGCTCATCGCCCATGGGCGCGCCGTAGCTCCAGTGCATGGCATGCAGCGCGTCCGAGCCCACGACCTTGCGCAGCGCCGATTGCAAAAACTGGTTCTGCAGCCATTCGGGCGGGAACATGCCCGCCCCCGGCTGCGGGTGCGTGGCCTTGTGCATCATGCCCCGGATCAGCGAGGTCGCATTGATGCGGGCAGAGGCCGCCGGCAGCGACAGCGACACCGCATCCTTCAAGGTCTTGTCCTTGGCCGCAGGGGCAGCGGATGGCGCGGTGACCACGGCCTTGGCCACATAGTCACGCACATAAAAGCCGCGTTGGCGGCGCGCCTCGACCAAGCCCTGGGCCTGCAGCAAGTCATAGGCCGCGACCACGGTATAGGGGCTGACGCTTTGCTGGGCAGCGCAGGCCCGCACCGACGGCAGCCGCGCGCCGGCCGGCAGCAGGCGCGAGCGAATGCGTTCGGCAAAGCGCGCCGCCAGTTGCTCGGTCAGGGTATGGGTGGTATCGCGGGTCAGCATGGCAAAAGAGTGAGATGTACTGGTTTTGGCACCAATACAGTTCATGGTATTGATTTTCTGTCTGTACTGTAACTGTATTGCTATCAGCGCTACATTATTTTTTGGCAAGCCTGCCCCCGAGGCCCAAACTGTCCCCGCCGCAACCGGACCGCCCCCTCGCTCTGCCGGAATGCTGCAGCGGCAGGGCATGATGGGATCCCCCAAGGGCCGTAGATACGATCACCATGACAACGACCATGACCGCCGTAGAGTTCAGCGCATTTCTGGTACTGGCCACGGCCATGAGCTTCACCCCCGGGCCCAACACCACGATGGCGGCAGCCATGGGTGCCAACTGGGGGCTCAAACCCGCGATGCGCTTTGTCTGGGGCGTGCCCCTGGGCTGGGGCGCCCTGCTGCTGCTTTGCGCCAGCGGCGTGGGTGCGCTGGTCATGGCGGCGCCCGCTCTCAAAGGCGCCATCAAGGCGGTCGGCATTGTCTACCTGGTCTGGCTGGCCTACAAACTCAGCCGCAGCGGCCGATTGGCTGAGGCCCAAAACGGCCATCTGCTCGGTTTTTGGCAGGCCGTGGGCTTGCAGTTCGTCAACGTCAAGGCCTGGTTGTTGGCGCTGGCCATTGTCGCGGGCTGGATTGTCGGCTTTCAGGATGCGCTGACGCGCCTGGCCATCGTGCTGCCGGTGATGCTGTTTTACGCCTTTGCCAGCAACTTTCTCTATGCCTCCGTTGGCGCGCTGCTGCGCAGCTGGCTGGCCCAGGGCCAGCGCCTGCTGTGGTTCAACCGGGCGATGGCGCTGATCCTGGTGCTGACCGCAGCCTGGATGATCAAGGCCTGAAGCCCGGAAGAAACAAAGCCTGTGCCACCACCCTCAAGCCCACCGCTAGACGGACAATCAAAGCCCTACTGGCAGGCCCGAGATGAGGCCTGCCCCTGCAAACCAACCAACATGCAGGCCAAAAGCCTGCCGGCAGAGGCCGCCCGCCGTGTGCCATCCCAGACGCCCGGCCCCGCCAATACGCCAACCCCAAGGTGGCTCTGCGCTGCATCCACCCCGGCCAGGGCGATGTCGCCCCGGCTACCTGTAATGAGATGAGGAAATGATGACGAACTGGACCCTGGCCAAACGCGCCGCCAGCATGAACCCCTCGGTGATCCGCGAGATCCTGAAAGTGACCGAGAAGCCCGGCATCATCAGCCTGGCCGGTGGCTTGCCCTCCCCCAAGACCTTCCCGATCGCGGCCTTCAAGGAAGCGGCGGACAAGGTGCTGCTGCAAGACGGCGCCTCTGCGCTGCAATACGCCGCCAGCGAAGGCTATGCGCCGTTGCGCGAGTTTGTGGCCCAGCAGCTGCCCTGGGACGTCAGCCCCGACCAGGTGCTGATCACCACCGGCTCCCAACAGGGCCTGGATTTGATGGGCAAGATCCTGCTCGACGAGGGCAGCCGCCTGCTGGTGGAGACCCCCACCTATCTGGGCGCGCTGCAGGCCTTTTCCCCCCAGCAACCCCAGGTGGTGGGGGTGGACAGCGATGACCAGGGCGTGATCCCCGACGACCTGGTGCGCAAAGCCGGAGAAGGCGCGGACAAGGCACGCATGGTCTACCTGCTGCCCAACTTCCAGAACCCGACCGGCCGCAGCATGGACGACGCCCGCCGCCAGGCCGTGGTAGACCGCCTGGCCACATTAGGCATTCCGTTTCTGGAAGACAACCCCTATGGCGACCTCTGGTACGACCAGGCGCCCCCTGCCCCGCTGACCGCCCGCAACCCCGAGGGCGGCGTGTACCTGGGCTCCTTCTCCAAGGTGCTGGCACCCGGCCTGCGCCTGGGTTATGTGGTGGCGCCCAAGGCCGTCTACACCAAGCTGCTGCAGGCCAAGCAGGCGGCCGATCTGCACACGCCCACCTTCAACCAGCGCATGGTGGCCGAGGTGGTGCAAAGCGGCTTTCTGGACCAGCATGTGCCCACCATCCGCACGCTCTACAAAAAGCAGCGCGATGCGATGCTGGCCGCGCTGGCTGAACATTTCGCGGACCTGGATGTGCAGTGGACCACGCCGACGGGCGGCATGTTCCTCTGGCTGCGCATGCCCGAAGGCATTGATACCGTCGCCATGCTGCCCGCCGCCGTCGAGCGCAATGTGGCCTATGTGCCCGGCAGCGCCTTCTATGCCAGCCAGCCCGACAACCGCACGATGCGCCTGTCCTATGTAACGGCCTCGGAAGAGCAGATCCATATTGCGATCCGGGCGCTGGCTGATACGGTGCGTGCCGCGCTGGCAGCGCGATAAGCCAGCTGGCCTGATCGCCAGAGCGCCAGTCCGCATGGCAGGCACTCTGGCCACACCACCACCACGCAGCCCGCCTGTGCGCGGGCCGCGCGCCAATACCAAGGAAGAGACATGCTGAAAATCTGGGGCCGCATCAGCTCGATCAATGTGCGCAAGGCCGTCTGGGCCGCGCAGGAAGTGGGCGTTGCGTTTGAGCGCATAGACACCGGCGGCAAGTTTGGCGGCACGCAGACGCCGGAGTTTCTGGCCCGCAACCCCAATGCGATGGTACCGGCCATCGAAGACGGCGAAGGCGCCATGCGGCTGACCCTGTTCGAGTCCAATGTGATCGTGCGCTACCTCTGCGCCCGCTACGCGCCCGGCGTGCTCTACCCGGCAGCGCTGGCCCAGCGCTTTGATGCCGAGCGCTGGATGGACTGGCAGCAAACGACGATGAACCCCGCCGGGCGCGATGCGTTTATCCAGCTCATCCGCACCGCCCCCGCGCAGCGCGATGCGCCAAAGATCGCCGCCTCCATCGCCGCAATGGAGCCCTTGCTGCAGCTGCTGGACCGGCATCTGGCCAGCCAGCCCTATCTGCAAGGCGCACAGTTCGGCATGGCCGATATCCCCGTCGCCTGCGAGGTGCACCGCTGGTGGAACCTGCCCGCCGCCGCCTACCAGCGGCCCCACTACCCACATGTGGAGCGCTGGTTTGCCGCGATGCTGGCCCGCCCGGCCAGCCGGGGCGTGTTGGATATCACGATCGAATAAGCGCCGCCCAGCCCGCTCCCCGCACCGCGCCAAAACGGCTCGCCCCACCATTTGTTGACATCCCAAGACCCAACCACCATGCAGCCACGCCGCTTTGCCCAGCTCGATGTATTTGCCCACCATGCGCTGCAAGGCAATGCGCTGGCCGTGGTGCTCGATGGCGAGGGCCTCAGCGCCGCGGCGATGCTGAACTTTGCGCGCTGGACCAACCTGTCCGAAACTACCTTTGTGCTGCCGCCCACGGCCGAGGGGGCCGACGGTGGCGCCGATTACCGCTTGCGCATCTTTACCCCGGCGGGCGAGCTGGCCTTTGCCGGCCACCCAACCCTGGGCAGCTGCCAGGCCTGGCTCAACGCCGGCGGCACACCGCGCCAAGCGCAGCGGGTGGTGCAGGAATGCGCCAAAGGCCTGGTCAGCATCCAACGCTCGGCTGCTGCTGGATTGGAGGGCTTGGCCTTTGCCGCGCCACCGCTGCAGCGCAGCGAGGTACCCGCCGGTGTGCAGGCGCAGGTGCTGGCCGCCCTGGCACTGCAGGCCGATGACCTGGTCGCCGCGCAGTGGCTGGACAATGGATCACGCTGGATGGGCTTGCTGATGCGCGATATAGAGGTGCTACCCCGCGCCCAGCCCAACGCGGCTGCGCTGCGGGCACTGGGCGTCAAGGCCGGCCTCTGCGCCCTCCACCGGCCCTGCAGCGGCACGATTGCGGCAGAACCTGTGCTGGAAGTGCGCGGCATCACCTTGACCGCCCACGGCATTGCCGAAGACCCGGCCACCGGCAGCCTCAATGCCAGCCTGGCCCAGTGGCTCAGCGCAGTCGGCCATATCGCTCTGCCCTACTGCGTGCAGCAAGGGGCGGCGATCGGCCGCGCGGGCCGCATGCGCCTGGTCGCCGATGCGCAGGGCCAGATCTGGGTGCAGGGGCGTGTACACAGCGTGGTCACCGGCCACGTCGTTCTCTGAATACCGAAGAAAGGAAGCTCTTATGCGTACACGCGCCTTTATGCAGGTGGATGTGTTTTCCGAAACCGCCTACCGTGGCAACCCGCTGGCCGTGGTGCTCGAAGGCGAGGGCCTGAGCGACGAGGCCATGCAGGCCTTTGCCCGCTGGACCAATCTGTCCGAAACCACCTTTTTGCTGCCACCCACACCCGAGGGCCGCGCCCAGGGTGCGGACTACCGGGTGCGCATCTTCACCCCCGGCGGCGAGCTGCCTTTTGCCGGCCACCCGACCTTGGGCAGTTGTCACGCCTGGCTCGCAGCCGGCGGCCAGCCGCAGCAGACCGGCCGCATTGTGCAGGAATGCGCCAAGGGCCTGGTGCCCTTGCAGCAAGACGCGCGCAATGGCCGGCTGGCCTTTGCCGCGCCCTCACTCAGCCGCAGCGCCATCAGCGCGGCCGAGCTGGCCCCGGTGCTGCAGGCCATCGGGCTGCAGGCAGACCAGGTGCTGGCCCAGCAAAAGCTGGACAACGGCCCCGTGTTCTGGGCCTTGCTGCTGGACGACCCCGACACTGTGCTTGCGATCCAGCCTGATCTGGCGGCGCTGCATGGCCTGGGCATGGAGCTGGCCGTGGCCGCGCTGTACCCGCAAGCGGGCAAGGCACTGATCGGCCGCGCCAGCCGCGAGGCGCGTGCGTTTGACGGCGCCACGGGCCAGGCCAGCCGCCCACCGGAGGCCGATATCGAGGTGCGCGTCTGGTTCAACACCGGCACCAGCCTCAGCGAAGACCCGATCACCGGCAGCCTCAACGCCAGCCTGGCCCAGTGGCTGCTGGCCGAGGGCCATCTGCAGGCCCCCTATGTCGCCAGCCAGGGCATCAACCTGGACCGCAGCGGCATCGTCAACATCGCGCAGGATGCGGCAGGCCAAGTCTGGGTAGGCGGCCATATCTCCGCAGGCATCCAGGGCGAGGTGCTGCTGTGAACGGCGCCGGACTGGACCACCTGGTTGTCATGGCCGCCAGCCTGGACGAAGGCCTGGCCTGGTGCGAGGCGAGCTTGGGCGTGACGCCTGATGCGGGCGGCCAGCATGCCTTCATGGGCACCCACAACCGCCTACTGCGCATCAGCAGCCCGGCCTTTGCAGCGAGTTACCTGGAGATCATCGCGATCGACCCGCAAGGCCAGGCGCCTGGCGGCCATCGCCGCTGGTTTGACATGGACGATGCCGCGCTGCAGGCCCAGGTGCGCAGCCAGGGGCCGCAGCTGACCCACTGGGTCGCGCGCGTCAGCGGCATAGCACAAGCGACCGAGGCCTTGCGCGCCCTGGGCTATGGCGCCGGCACGCCCCAGGCCGCCAGCCGGCAAACGCCCCGGGGCCTGCTGGCCTGGCAAATTGGCCTGCGCCCCGATGGCCAGCGCCTGCTCCAGGGCCTGCTGCCCACCTTGATTGAATGGGGGGAGCAGCACCCGGAAACCAGCATGGCGGATAAAGGCGTTGCACTGCAGCAGCTGCAGCTGCTGCACCCCGATGCAGCGGCCCTGCACACCGCGCTGCAGGCAATAGGCCTGGGCAGCCACCCCGCCTTACAGGTGGCCCAAGCGCCCACGCCTGCGCTGGTCGCGCATTTGCACACGCCCAAGGGGCTGGTGCAGCTGCGCAGCCGTCTCTGACCCGCTCTTCAACGCACCCTTTTTTCTGATCTATGCAAGCCATCTCCCTGCCCAGCCTCGCCGAAATCGAGGCCGCCTCCCGCATCGTCTACCGTGAGTTCCAGGCCACGCCGCAGTACCGCTGGCAGCTGCTGGGCGAACGCCTGGGGGCCGAGTGCTGGCTCAAGCACGAGAACCACACGCCCGTCGGCGCGTTCAAGATCCGGGGCGGTCTGTCTTACTTTGCACAGATGGCAGCGCGCGGCACCCTGCCCGCGCAGGTGATCAGCGCCACGCGCGGCAACCATGGCCAGAGCATTGCCTGGGCTGCGCGCAGCCATGGCGTGCGCTGCACCATCGTCGTGCCCCATGGCAACTCGGTCGAGAAGAACTTGGCGATGCGCTCGCTGGGTGCCGAGCTGATCGAGCACGGAGACGACTTCCAGGCCGCCCGCGAGCATGCGATGGCGCTGGCCGAGCACAGCGGCGCCCACATGGTGCCCAGCTACCACCCGGACCTGGTCAGCGGCGTCAGCACCTACTGGTGGGAATTTTTGCGCGCCGTGCCGCATTTGCAGACCGTCTATGTGCCCATTGGCCTGGGCTCGGGCGCCTGCGCCGCCGTGGCGGCCAAGCTGGCCTTGCAGCACCCGGTGCGCATTGTCGGCGTGATCAGCACCGGCGCCACCACCTACCGTGATTCCATCGCCGCCGGTGAAGTAGTCGAGGCGGTGGTCAGCACCGAGATTGCCGACGGCATGGCCGTGCGCCGCGCCGACCCGATGGCCCTGCCGGTGCTGCGCCAGCACCTGGACCACCTGGTGGCCGTCAGCGACGACGAGGTGCGCGCAGCGATGCGCTTCCTGTTTACCGACACCCACAATGTGGCCGAAGGCGCCGGTGCCGGCGCCCTGGCCGCCGCGCTGCAGGAGCGCGAACAGATCACCGGCCAGACCGTGGGCCTGGCGCTGACCGGCGGCAATGTCGATGCGGCCGTGTTCAGCGAGGTGCTGCGGGGTTGATCCTCAGCGGGTAGCCATCAGCGCGGCGGCACCGTCCACGCCAGCTGGTGGATCTCCTGCAGCAGCAAGGCCAGTTGCTGGGCCGCTGCCTCGACCACCGCCCGGCCTTTGTCTGCCGTGGCGCCCGCGGCATTGCCAACGGCGCCGCAGGGGTTGTAGTCTTCCATCGCCCAGCCCATCTTGGCGCTCTTGCCATTGCCCACAATCGCAAAGCGCCGCGCCCGGTCCTGCGACGTGGAATGGAAGCAACCCGCCTGCGCCATGTCCACCTGCGCGGGTGCAAGGTGCAGCATCATCGAGGTTTCCACCTCGCCGCCATGGATGCCAAAGCGGTGCTCCTCAGCGCTGAACAGGCCTGTCACTTCAGCGGGCAACGGCAGGCCGCCCCAGCTGCTGCTGTAGACCAGCATGCCATGGGCGATGCGCAGCTCGCGCGCGACGATATCCATCACCGCCACCTGCCCGCCATGGGTGTTGAACATCAGCAGCTTGCGGATACCCGCACGCGCCACCGCCTGGCCCAGCGCCGTCCACAGGTCGATGATGAGCTTGGGCGGCAGGCTCAAGGTGCCGGGAAAGTTCAGGTGCTCGGTGCTCAGGCCAATGTTCTGCGCCGGCAGCACCAGCACGGGCACATCGGGTGGCAGCAGCGGCATGGCCGCCGCCACAATGCCTTGCAGCAAGGTGGCATCGACAGAGACTGGCAAATGCGGGCCATGCTGCTCCACTGCGCCGACGGGCAGCACCGCCACCGTGCTGGCCGCCAGGCCGCTGGTCTGCGCCTGGGCAAATTCGCGCGTGCTGATATCGGCCCACCAGCGCGAAGACCAGGTGGCGACAGCAGGGTTTTCAGAGGCGGGCATGGGCATTCCAACAAACAGGCGGCACACCATGTGCCGGCGCAGCAGCTATCTTAGGCCATGCAGCTAAGCCTAAGCCGTCTTGAGCCGGCGGTACAGGGTCTGCCGGCTGATGCCCAGCAGCTTGGCCGCCTGTGATACATTGCCCCGGCACTGCTGCAGCATCTGCGCAATGGCGGTGTGCGAGAGGGTTTTCAGATCGGTGGCCGGCAGGCTGGGTGGCTGCGCTTGCGCGGCCAAAGCGGCTACCGCCATCGGCGCGCCCTCGCGGTAGCGCAGCAGCTCCTGCGCCAGATCGTCGGAGAGCTGCGACCAGCCAATCGTGTCCTCGCCGGGCAGCAACAGCGCCGATGCGGTCTGCAGCGCGTTGGCGTACTCGCGCAGATTGCCGGGCCAGGGGTAGTGCGCCATTGCAAAGGCCAGATCAGGATGCAGCCGTACCGGCTGGCTGGGGTTGAACTGGTCCAGCAAGCGGCGGGTGATGGCCTCGCGGTCGCTGCGCTCGCGCAGCGCGGGCAGCTGCAAGGCCAGGCCGTTGATACGGTAGAACAGATCGGCCCGAAAGCGCCCCTGCGCCACCGCCTCGCGCAGCTGGTGGTGGGTGGCACAGACCAGCGCAAAATCGAGCTGCTGGGCCTTGCCGCCGCCCAACGGCGTGATGCTGCGCTCCTGCAGCACACGCAGCAAACGGGTTTGCAGCGCCAGCGGCATATCGCCAATTTCATCGAGGAAAAGCGTGCCGCCCTGGGCCTCGCGCAAGCGGCCCAGTTGGCCATCGCGCCGGGCGCCGGTGAAAGCCCCGGACTCGTAGCCAAACAGCTCGGCCTCGATCAAATGCTCCGGAATCGCCGCGCAATTGATGGCCACAAAAGGCGCGGCATGGCGTGCGCTGCTGTCGTGCAGCGCGCGCGCAAACAGCTCCTTGCCTACGCCCGATTCGCCCTGCACCAGCAAGGCAATGCCCTTGCCCCAGGTGCGCCGCCCGCGCTCGGCCGCAGCGCGCCAGCCCGGGTCACCGGTGTCCAGCCGGGCCAGCGCATCGGGCGCCGCTGGCTGGGGCACGGCCACGAGCGGCGCCCGGCCCGCGCGATCGCCTGGCAGCGCGGGCGGTGCAGCGCCCACCGGCGTGGCGTGTGATGCCTGAGGCAGCACCAGGCGCGCAAACACGCTGCGGCCGGTGTGCAGGGCCGCCAGATGCAGGCGCTCGGTCTGGGTATGGCCCCGGGCCAGCCAGTCGCGCAGCGGCATCGCGCTGATGTCGTCCCAGTGCAGATGGCCCCAGTCGGCCGCGGCAATCTTGAGGCTTTGCATGGCGGTGCGGTTGCCGCCCAGCAGCAAACCATCGGGCGTCAGCGCCAGAATGCCTTCGGCGGCGGTACCCACCCCTTCGGCCTGGGTGTGGAAATGCATGCGCCAGTCGCGCTGGTGGCGTGCCAGCAGCCAGCGGTTTTCGATCATGCGGGCAGCGGTGGTGGCCAGCCCCAAGGTATGGGCCTGGGCCAGGCGCTGGTCGCCAGAGATATCGAGCACGCCCAGCAGCTGGCCCTGGGCGCTGAAGATGGGCGAGGCTGCGCAGTTCAAAAAACTGTTGGCCTCCAGAAAGTGCTCCGCGCCTTCGACGCGCAGCGGCGTGGCTTCCACCAGCGCCGTGCCAATCGCATTCGTGCCGCGCGCCTCTTCGGTCCAGATCGCGCCACTGCGCAACGCCACGCGCTCGGCCTTGTTCAGAAAAGGGGCGTCACCCAAGGTGTGCAGCAGGGTGCTTTGGGCGTTGGCCAGGATGACCATGCTGTGGCTGTCCTGGATCTGCTCGAACACATAGTCCATCACCGGCCGGGCAATGGCCAGCAGGTCTTCGCTGCGCGTGAGCACCTGGCGCATTTCGGAGCCGGTGAGCGGATCGCCGCAAGACACCCGGCCGACTGGCTGTACCCCTGCGCGCAGGCTGCGTTGCCAGGAGCTGGCAATGCGCGCCTGCACCGCCCCGGGCGGGCATTCACCATGTGCCAACAAATGCACCCGTGCCTGGCGCAGCACCTGGGAGGTGATCTGGGGATCCATGTTGTCTCCTTGCAAGCCTGTCTGCGCAGGCCCATGGGGACAGTATAGGAAAGCGGCCGCACGGAGTCGCCGTGAATAGCCATGCCGCTGTCCGACTGTTCCAGATTGGAACACCTGCATTGTCCGGCGCTGTTCCAACGCCAGCCATCGCGGCCAGCGGGACTGATACAAATCAAGCACTTGGCACGCAATCGGGCCTGGCATGCATCTTGATATCTCAGGTGTGACTCGTGCCTTTTCCTGCTGGCATCCGGCACGAATCAGCTTGCGATATCCATTTCCAAGGAGACACACCATGCAATACGTATTTCCCGGCCAATCGGGCGCCAAGATCAGCTACAAAAAGCAGTACAACAACTTCATTGGCGGCCAGTGGAAGGCGCCGGTCAAGGGCCAGTACTTTGATGTGATCTCGCCGATCAACGGCCAGGTCTACACACAGGCCGCACGCTCGACCGCCGAAGATGTGGAGCTGGCACTGGATGCCGCCCATGCCGCGGCCGATGCCTGGGGCAAGAAATCAGCCACCGAGCGCTCCAATGTGCTGCTGCAGATTGCCGAGCGCATCGACGCCAATACCGAACTGCTGGCCTACGCCGAAACGGTGGACAACGGCAAGGCGATCCGCGAGACGCTCAATGCCGACATTCCGCTGTCGGCCGACCACTTCCGCTACTTTGCCGGCGCGCTGCGGGCGCAGGAAGGCGGCATCAGCGAGATTGACAACACGACGGTGGCCTACCATTACCACGAGCCGCTGGGCGTTGTGGGCCAGATCATTCCCTGGAACTTCCCCATCCTGATGGCTGCCTGGAAACTGGCCCCCGCCATTGCTGCGGGCAACTGCGTGGTGCTCAAGCCCGCAGAATCCACCCCCATCAGCCTGCTGATCCTCATCGAGTTGATCGAAGACCTGCTGCCCGCCGGCGTGCTTAACGTGGTCAACGGCTATGGCCGTGAGGCCGGCATGCCGCTGGCCAACAGCAAGCGCATCGCCAAGATTGCCTTTACCGGCTCGACCAGCACCGGCCGCGTCATCGCCCAGGCCGCTGCCAACAACCTGATTCCAGCCACCTTGGAGCTGGGCGGCAAGTCGCCCAATGTGTTCTTTGCCGATGTGATGGACCAGGACGATGCCTTCCTCGACAAGGCGATCGAAGGCCTGGTGCTGTTTGCCTTCAACCAGGGCGAGGTCTGCACCTGCCCCAGCCGCGCGCTGATCCATGAGTCCATCTATGACCGCTTCATGGAAAAAGTGCTCAAGCGCATTGCCGCCATCAAGCATGGCAACCCGCTGGACACCGACAGCATGATGGGCGCGCAGGCCAGCAAGGAGCAGCTGATCAAGATCAGCAGCTACCTGGACCTGGGCCGCCAGGAAGGCGCTGAAGTGCTGATCGGTGGCGCCGAAGCCAAGCTAGGAGGTGACCTGGACGGCGGCTACTATGTGCAGCCCACGGTGTTCAAGGGCCACAACAAGATGCGCATCTTCCAGGAAGAAATCTTTGGCCCGGTGTTGGCCGTCACCACCTTCAAGACCGAAGAAGAAGCGCTGGAGCTGGCCAACGATACGCTGTACGGCCTGGGCGCAGGTGTGTGGACGCGCAATGGCAACCTGGCCTACCGCATGGGCCGCGCGATCAAGGCCGGCCGCGTCTGGACCAACTGCTACCACCACTACCCCGCGCATGCCGCCTTTGGCGGTTACAAAGAGTCCGGCATCGGCCGTGAGAACCACAAGATGATGCTCAACCACTACCAGCAGACCAAGAATCTGTTGGTGTCCTACTCCGAAAACAAGCTGGGCTTCTTCTAATAGACAGGGTATGCAGGGCGGTGTGCCCGACCCAGGCTGCCTCAGCAGTCAGGGCTGGGGCCACGCACACCGCCTGTGCAACACCACCCATTCTGGCCGGCATGGCACCTGCCTTGCCCACCTCACAGGAGACAGCAACATGGTTGTGGAAAAGGTAGTGGCCACCCCGGCCGCGCAAGCGCTGATTGCCTTGCTCAAAGACAAGCATGGCCCTGGCCTGATGTTTCACCAATCGGGCGGCTGCTGCGACAACAGCGCGGCCAACTGCTACCTGCTGGGCGAGCTGACGATTGGCCAGGGCGATGTCTACCTGGGCGATATAGGGGGCTGCCCGTTTTACATGAGCACCTCCCAGTACACGTACTGGAAGCACACCCAGCTGATCATCGATGTGATCGACACGCACGGCGGCGGCACCTTCTCACTCGAAGGCCCCGAGGGCAAGGCCTTTCACACGCGCTCGCGCGTCTTCAGCAGCGACGAGCTGGAGGCGCTGCAGCAACAGGACGCGCCAGCCATTGCAAACAATGCGCAGTCCTAGGCCAGGTCAAGCGCTGTACCTACCCCACAAGAATGGTGCAAGAAATACAGGTATTCTTTTCATATCAATGGCTTAAGCAATAACCATGGGTGCAGGCAGGTGAAGTTGCTGCAATGCAGCATTCTTCAAAGCTTTCTACAATTTCCCTAGTTTTAACCCACTGGGAATGCCCATGACTGCAAGACACACTACCCAAGCCAAGGTCCAGAATCTGGCCACCAAAAGCCTGGAGCTCAGCTTGGCTGCTCCCCAGGTGGTCGCACAACGCGTGGGCCGCATGATGCTCGCTGGCACCCAGCCTTCGGCGCGCGACCAGCAAGAGTTCTACCGCATGGGCAACGAAAAGGTCACCGCCTTTTACGAATCCTGGATCGGGATGTGGACCCAGGCCTGTACAGCCTACTGGCAGGCCGCCGCCAGCCTGTATACCGTCCCAGGGCCGTTCACCCCCGGCAGCAGCAACCCGCTGGCCGCCTTTGGCGTGGGCAAGGCTACCTCGCGTATGGTCACGCAGCAGGTACGGGCCGTCACCGACGTGCTCAACGCCGGCATCACACCCGTCCATGCCAAGGCCGTAAGCAACGCCAAGCGGCTCTCGCGCAGCAAGCGCTAAGCAAATTTCAATCTACTGCTGCACCTGGTTGCGCTGCAAGGCCCACATGCTGGCATAGCGCGCACCCTGCGCCAGCAGCTGCGCATGGGTGCCGCGCTCCACAATGCGGCCGGCGTCCATCACCAGGATTTCATGCGCATCCACCACGGTGGACAGGCGGTGGGCAATCACCAAGGTGGTCTTGCCCTGCGCGGCCTTTTGCAGCTCCTGCTGGATGGCGCGCTCGTTGGCCGAGTCCAGCGCCGAGGTGGCCTCGTCAAAGATGAGGATCGGCGGGTTCTTGAGCAAGGTGCGGGCAATGGCCACGCGCTGCTTTTCGCCGCCCGAGAGCTTGAGCCCGCGCTCACCCACACGGGTGGCATAGCCTTCGGGTGAGGCCGCGATCATCGTGTGGATGCGCGCGGCCTGCGCAGCCTGCACGATCTCCTGTTGCGATGCGCCGGGTCGGCCATAGGCGATGTTGTAGGCGACGGTGTCATTGAACAGCACTGTGTCCTGCGGCACGATGCCGATCGCTCGGCGCAGGCTGTCCTGCGTCAGATCGCGGATGTCCTGGCCCGCAATGCGGATGGCGCCCGCCTGCACATCGTAAAAACGAAAGATCAACCGCGCGAGCGTGGATTTGCCGGCGCCCGAAGGGCCCACCACCGCGACGGTCTTGCCCGCAGGCACGACAAAGCTCAGGCCCTGCAAAATGGGGCGATCCGGGTGGTAGGCAAAATGCACGTCGTCAAAACGCAGCTCAGGCTCGGCCTGCAGCGCCAGCGGCTGGGCCGTCGGCGCATCAGCCACCTCGCGCTGCTGGTCCATCAGCACAAACATGCGGTCCAGGTCGGTCAGGCTTTGCTTGATCTCGCGGTACAAGGTGCCCAGGAAATTGAGCGGAATGTACAGCTGGATCATGAAGGCATTGATCATCACCAGATCGCCCAGGCTGAGCCGGCCGTCGACCACGCCCTGGGTGGCACGCCACAGCATTGCGACCAGCGCGACTGCAATGATCAGCTGCTGGCCACTGTTGAGCAGGCTCAGGCTGCTTTGGCTCTTGAGGCGCGAGCGGCGCAGTTTTTCCAGATCCCCGTCATAGCGCTGGGCTTCAAAGGCCTCGTTGTTGAAGTATTTCACCGTCTCGTAGTTCAGCAGCGAGTCAATCGCCTTGCTGTGCGCCGAGGAGTCGATCAGGTTCGCCTCGCGCCGAAAATGCGTGCGCCACTGGGTGACCACCACGGTGAACGTGATGTAGACCGTGAGCGCAACGATGGTGATGATGGCAAACCAGATATCGAACTGCACGGCCAGAATGCCCAGCACCAGCGCCAGCTCGATCAAGGTGGGCACGATGCTGTAGAGCGAGTAGGAGATGAGGGATTCCACCCCTTTGACGCCGCGCTCGATATCGCGCGTCATGCCGCCGGTCTGGCGCTCGAGGTGAAAGCGCAGGCTCATCGCATGCAGATGCTCAAAGGTCTGCAGCGCAATTGCGCGCGCGGCGCCCTGCGTGGCTTTGGAGAACACCAGCTCGCGCAGCTCGCCAAACACCGAGGTCAAAAGCCGCAGGCCCCCGTAGGCCAGCAGCAGTCCCACCGGCACCACCAGCAAGGCCTGGGGTTGGCCGGGCCGGATATCGAGCGCATCGACCACATGCTTGAGCAGTACCGGCACGCCGACATTGGCCACCTTGGCCCCCACCATCAGCACCAGGGCGGCGAGCACCCGCCACTTGTAGGTCCACAAATACGGCAGCAGTCGCTTCAAGGTACGGCCGTCGCCAGCGGTCAGATTTTTTCCATCACTAGGGGTAGGGCTTGTGGCGGCGGGCGCCTCGGCATAACGTCGCATCGGAGACAATGGTGGGTTTGTTATAGACCTCCATTGTGACCATGAATACCCCACGCACCGCATCCAACGCGCTTCCCCAGGACAAAGAGCTGGTTTTGCGCGTGGTTCCCATGCCCGCCGACTGCAATGCCAACGGCGATATCTTTGGCGGCTGGGTCATGTCGCAGGTGGATCTGGGCGGCTCGGTACTGCCGCTGCGCCACTCGCGCGGCCGCACCGTCACCGTGGCGGTCAATGAATTCATCTTCAAGCAGCCCGTGCGCGTGGGCGACATCCTGTCGTTCTACGCCAAGCTGGTGCGTGTGGGCACGACCTCGATGACGGTTCAGGTCGAGGTGTTTGCCGAGCGCCTGTCCAAGCAAGGCCAGTTCTTCAAGGTGACCGAGGCGACCTTGACCTATGTCGCCATCGATGACGAAGGCCATCCCCGCACCGTGCCTCCGCTGCCGGTCTGACCGGCCATGGACCACCGGCGACCGGCCTAAAAACACCAAAGCCGCTGCAACGCAAATCTGCGCTGCAGCGGCTTTTTCACAAGCGGGAGGCCGGGGCCTCAGCGATCAAGCCAGGCTTTCGGCGGGCTTTTCCGTCTTGTTGGTCGTGGTGCTGGCGGCCACGGTTTTGCGCGTGCTGTTGGAGCACTCGATCTCGCCGGTCAGCTGACCACCTTCTTCGATGATGACCTTGCCGTAGCGGATCTTGCCGTGCACACGGCCGCTGCCAAAAATCACCAGCTTGTCGCGCACCGTCAGGTTGCCTTCGAATTCGCCATGGATTTCGGCGATATCGATCTCCGCCGAGCCACGGAAGGCCCCTTCTGCGGCAATCTGGATCACGCGCGAATCCATCGTGGCCTCGACCGTGCCTTCCACCACCAAGGTGTCGCAATCGGTGATCTCAACGCCCTTGAGCTTGATATTGGGGCCAACAGTCAGTTTGCTGCCGGTGCCGGCGGTGGTGTCAGTGGTCACGGTGCTGGTGTAGGAAGAGGTAGGAGAGAGGTTGCTGGGCTCGTCGGCCTTGTGGCCGCTCAGGTTGCCGCCGAGCACGGAGCTGGCAGAGCCCGCTGCGGTGCTGGGCAAGGTGCTGCCCGAAGTACTCGAAGCATTGCCTCCCATGAATTTGGAGGCAGAAGAGTCATTGTCACGGCGTCCGCCGAAGAAAGGGTTTTGTACAGCCATCGGTTCTCCTTGTGAAAAGCTTCAACATGCTATTCAATTTATAGCTAGGGTGTTCACAAAATTTGACACTAGTCGTAACAGGCGGCAACTATGGCGGCCTTTCCTATCAATACTTTCATAGGTCGGACAAATCTCACATTTCCCAACATCGCAATAGTACCGCCAGCCCGCATCAGGACACGATATAGGCCGCCGTGGCCGTGGCCAGCACCTGGCCGCTGCTGTCGCAAAAATCCGAGCGCGTCGTCGCCACCCGCGAGCCCAAGCGCAGCACCCGGGCCTGCAGCCCAAAAGGGCCGTGGGTGCCCGGACGCAGGTAGTCGACCCGCAAATCAATGGTGCCCAGCTTGGCAAAACGCATCAGGCGCTGCATCACCGGCTCACCCACATGTTTGGCGCCGGAGGCCGCCATCACCGCGATGCCGCCCAGCGCATCCAGGCTGGCACTGATGACGCCCCCGTGCACGCGCTGCAGGCCAAAATGGCCAATCAGCTCGGCGCGCATCTCCAGACTCGCCCAGACCGCATCGTCCTGCACGGCCTGGAGCTTGAGCCCCAGCAGCTTGTTGAAAACGATGCGCTCTTCAAAAATGTCGCGCAGGCCTTCGACATAGGCGTTATCCAGGCCCTGCATGGAGACATAGGCTGGTGCTTTGGAATGCGGGGCAGGCAAGGTGGCGGTGCTCATCCACCGCAGTATGCAGTCAAGCGCCCTGCACGGCAATCGCAGATTCTGCTGGATGCCACCGCGCCATGCGCTAGACTGCGCGCAAATGCAGCCCATCTATGCCTGATACCCTGCCCCCCGCCCCGCCCGCCGCCCGCACAGCGCCCAGGCCGCCCTTGCGCCTGAGCTGCGTGGTGCCCGCCTACAACGAAGCCAGCAACCTGGAAGCCTTTCTGCCCGCCCTGTACGAGACGGTGCGCGCGCTGTCCGTGGAATGCGAGATTGTGCTGGTCAACGACGGCAGCAAGGATGCGACTGATGAGGTGGCCCAGCGCCTGGGCCAGCAGCTGCCGCTGCACTACATCCAGCTGGCGCGCAATTTTGGCAAGGAAGCGGCGATGACCGCCGGGCTCGACTATGCACGCGGCAATGCGGTGCTGTTGATCGATGCGGATTTTCAGCACCCGCTGCCCCTGATTGCTGAGATGGTGCAGCTGTGGCAGGGCGGCTATGACATGGTCTACGGCGTGATTGCCGACCGCGCCGGCGAAGCCAAGGCCAAGCGCTGGGGCACGTCGCTGTTCTACTACCTGATGAACCGCGACAACGCGATCCATATCCCCGAGAATGCCGGCGATTTCCGGCTCATGGACCGCAAGGTCGTCGATGCGCTGCGCCAGTTGCCCGAGCGCAACCGTTTCATGAAGGGCTTGTACGCCTGGGTCGGCTTCAAGAGCGTGGCACTGCCCTTTGTGCCCGACAGCCGGCGCAGCGGCCAGTCCAGCTTCAATTTTCACCGGCTCTTCGCGCTGGCGTTCCAGGGCCTGACCTCGTTCACCACCTTGCCGCTGCGTATCTGGAGCCTGGTGGGCTTTTGCATCTCGGTCATCGCCATCATCTACGGCATCTACATCACCATCGAGACCCTGGTGCTGGACAACCCCATCGATGGCTGGCCGACCTTGGCCGCCGGCCTGATGCTGTTCTCCGGCGTGCAGCTGATGTCCATCGGCATGCTGGGCGAGTACATCGGCCGCATTTACGACGAGGTCAAGCGCCGGCCCCTGTACATCGTGGCGAACAACGACGACCGCAGCCCCGTGAGCAGCGAGCCCGCTGCGCCCCCGCTTGTGCCCGCATCCGCCACCGCGCCCGCACCGGTCGCGCCGATGCCGCCGGAGTCCTGAGCTTGCCGATCGCTGCCTTGGCCGATCGCCTGCGCAGACTGCCCCAGGGGCTGCAGTTTATTGCCGTGGGCGGCTCGGCCGCTGCCACCCATTTGCTGGTGGTGCTGCTGCTGGTCGGCGGCGCAGGCATGGCACCGCTGCTGGCCAATGTGCTGGCCTTTCTGGTCGCCTTTGTGGTCAGCTACAGCGGGCACGCCTGGCTGACCTTTGCCGATAAACAGGCGCCGCATGCCCAGGCGCTGCCGCGCTTCTTTCTGGTCGCCTGCAGCTCCTTTGCCCTCAATGAACTGCTCTACTACCTGGCGCTGCACCAGCTGCACTGGCACTACGCCTGGAGCCTGGTCGCGGTGCTGGTCGTCGTGGCGGTATTTACCTTTGCCGCGGCCAAATGCTGGGCCTTTGCCCACGCTCGGCCGCACTGCGCACCATGAAACACATCACCCTTTGCGCCGACGATTTTGCGCTGCACCCGGCAGTCGATGCCGCCGTGCTGGAGCTGGCGGCGCTGGGCCGCTTATCGGCCACCAGCTGCATGACCACCGCGCCGGGCTGGCGTGACGCAGCGCGGGCCTTGCCAGCAGTGCGCGGCCAGCTGGACCTGGGCCTGCATTTCAACCTGACCGAAGGCCATGGCGTGGGGCCAGATACTGCGATCACGCGCATTCTCAGCCAGGCCTATACCGCCCGGCTGTCTGCCGCTGCGCTGCGCGACGCCTGGCGCCGCCAGCTCGATGCCTTTGAGGATGCGCTGGGCATGCCGCCCGTCTATGTGGATGGCCACCAGCATGTGCACCAGCTGCCCGGCGTGCGCAAGGCGATGCTGGCTGAACTCGAAGCGCGCTATGGCGCAGCAGCGGCCCGGCAAATCTGGATCCGCTCCACGGCCCCTGCGGGCGCCCTGCGCTGGCAGGCCAAATCAGCCACGATTGCGCTCCTGGGCGGCTGGCGCCTCAGCCACCAGCTGCAGCGCCAGCATTGGGCGACGAACCGGGGCTTTGCCGGGGTCTATGGTTTTGATGCGCCGACGGAAGCCGCCTATGGCGGCCTGATGGCGCAATGGCTGGCTGAATGCCAAGACGGCAGCTTGTTGATGTGCCACCCGGCACAAACGCCGATGCCAGACGACGCCATTGGCCAGCAGCGGCCAGTGGAATGGGCCTATCTGCGCTCGCCCGCGTTTGGCGCGCTGCTGGCAGCGCAGGGCTGCCGCATTGGCAAGCTGGCGCCTGGCAAGCCAGCCTGAGCAGGGATCACAGACCGCTGAAGTTGGGCTTGCGCTTTTCCATAAAGGCCTGCATTGCCTCTTTGGCAGCGGGCTGCTGCAGCAGATCGGCAAACACACGGCCTTCCTCGGCGATGCGCGACTGAACGGCCGCCATCTGGCCGCTCTTGAGCAGGCGCTTGCTCGCCATCAGCGAGGCCAGCGGCTTGGCGGCCAGCTTGGCCGCCTGCGCCTGGGCAATGGTGTTGCATTCGGTCGGGGGCACCACGCGGTTGACCAGGCCCACTTCCAGCGCCGCCTCGGCCATGAAGGGGTCGCCCAGCAGCAAGGCCTCGCAGGCACGCTGGTGGCCCATCAGCTGGGGCAACAGCAGGCTCGACGCACCTTCGGGGCAGAAGCCCAGGTTGACAAAGGGCAGCGAGAACATCGCGTTGTCACCGGCATAGACCAGGTCGCAGTGCAGCAGCATCGTCGTGCCAATGCCCACGGCCGGGCCGCAGACGGCCGCGACGATGGGCTTGGGGCAGGCGGCCAGCGCCTGCAGGAACTGGAACGGCGGCGCGTTGTCATCGGGCTTGGGGCCGTGGAGGAAATCGCCCAGGTCGTTGCCCGCCGTGAACACCGAGGCATCGCCCTGGAACAGCACCACGCGCACCTCGGCGCTGCTGGCGGCCTGCTGCAAGACCTCCGCCAGGGCCAGGTACATGGCGCCGGTCAGCGAGTTCTTCTTGGCCACCCGGTTGAAGGTGATGGTGCAGATGCCCGCTTCGGCCAGCACCCGGATATCGTCGCACGAGGATTGGATCGTCATAACAGTCTCTCAAAAAAGGGGTCGGTGCCGGGCCCGGGCCACGGCCAGGGCGCACACCGAAGACGCTGGCATGCTAACCGGATTTGGCGCGCCTTATTCCTTGTAATAGACCAGCTGGTGGCTGGTGGCCAGCAAAACGCCCTGGGGGGACCAGATCTGCGCGGTCTGGTCAAAAAAACCATCCCGAAAGCCCTGGCCCTGGGCCTGGGCCAGCACCGGCTGGGTGCCGACTGCGGCCAATTGCTCGGCACTGGCATGCACATAGACCGTCAAGGACACGGTGCCCACCGGCACGCGCTTGGCGCGGCGCAGCCAGATGCGAGGAAAAAACACGTCACACAGCGAGGTGAGCGCCGGCACATCGAGCGGGCGCGGGGGCTCGTCACTGACCCACATGCGGGTCAGGCTCGGGCTGCTTGCGCCGTCCCACTCCGTCGGATAGCCGCCCAACAGCGGGCGGATGTTGTAGCGGTTCAGCCATTCCACGCGGAAATCGGTGGTGTAGCGTTCCACCGCGCTGGAAGGCGGCACCTCGGGCATCACGTACTCGTCATCCGACCAGGTATCGCGCGCCAGGGCCGTCATCGCGGTCGCGGTGGTCGTCGTGGACCACTGGCCCTCGGCGTCTTGCTCGCGCAAGGTGATGATCCAGTGCTGGGTGCTGCGATTGGTGCGCGCCGGGATGGCTTCGATCACATAAGGCCGCTCGCCCACGGCGCCGGCGTAGTTCACGGTGACCGCCACCAGATCGCCCAGGCGCTGCGGGTGCTGCAGCACGGCCTGGGCCACTTGCGCAGCAGTGATGCCGCCGTAGGGCCCGACCATGTTCCAGTAGTCCTTGCTAGCCTGCGCCGCATACTGGTTCTGGCCGCTGGGTTCCATGGCCATCGCACGGTCAAAGGCATGGCGGGCGTGGTGGGAGGAGAGTTCACTCATTCGGACATCTTTCGCAGAAATTTTCGAATCCGCCGAAAACGCCATGTGCCCGTACCAAGCCTTTCAAGACCTGTCTTGCAGTTGCATTTTCTGCCACCCGACATTAGCAGCCAACGGCATCTGTTGCAGCCCAGTGGGCGACAGATGCCGTAGCCAGCGCCGGTTTAGACGCGCTCCAGAATGCCCGCCGCGCCCTGCCCCATGCCCACGCACATGGTCACCATGCCGTACTTGAGCTTGTTGCGCTGCAGCGCATGCACGACGGTGGCCGCGCGGATGGCACCGGTGGCGCCCAGCGGGTGGCCCAGCGCAATTGCGCCGCCCATGGGGTTGACCTTGGCCGGATCCATGCCCAGCTGCTGCATGACCGCGATCGACTGCGCGGCAAAGGCCTCGTTCAGCTCGATCCAGTCGATATCCTGCAAGGACAGGCCGGCATGGCGCAGCGCGACCGGGATCGCCTCGATCGGGCCAATACCCATGATCTCGGGCGGCACGCCCTTGCTGGCATAGCTGACAAAGCGCGCCAGCGGCGTCAGGTTAAAGCGCTTGAGCGCCGCCTCGCTCACCACCAGCAAGGCACCTGCGCCATCGCTGGTCTGCGAGCTGTTGCCGGCAGTGACAGAGCCGCGCGCCGCAAACACGGTGCGCAGCTTGGCCAGTCCCTCGATCGACGTGTCCGGGCGCGGGCCTTCATCGAGGTCCACCGTGCGCGAGCGGCTGACCGCCTCACCCCGGGCGATGTCCACCCCCCGGTCGGTCACGGTGATCGGCGTGATCTCAGCGGCAAAATCGCCGGCCTGCTGCGCCGCCAGCGCGCGCTGGTGAGACTGCAGTGCAAAGACATCCTGGGCATCGCGGCTCACCTTCCAGCGCTGCGCGACTTTCTCGGCAGTCAGCCCCATGCCGTAGGCAATGCCGACATCGCCTTCGCGCTCAAAGATGGACGGCGACAGCGACGGCGAGTTGCCCATCATCGGCACCATGCTCATGCTCTCTACACCGGCGGCGATCATCACATCTGCCTCACCCACGCGGATGCGGTCGGCCGCCATCTGCAGTGCCGTCAGGCCCGATGCGCAAAAGCGGTTGACCGTCACCCCGCCCACCCCCACCGGCAGCCCTGCCAGCACCGCGCTGATACGCGCCACATTCAGGCCCTGCTGGGCTTCGGGGATCGCGCAGCCGCAAACCACATCCTCAATCGCCTGCGGGTCCAGCCCCGGCACCTGCGCCAGCACGGCCTTCATCGTGGTGGCCAGCAGATCGTCAGGGCGCATATTGCGCAGATAGCCTTTGTGCGACTTGCCAATCGGCGTGCGCGTCGCCGCAACGATGTAGGCGTCTTGAACTTGTTTACTCATGGTCACTCGTCCTCTGTATTCACCTCCCTCTCCCGCAAGCGGGAGAGGGCTGGGGTGAGGGCCTGCAGCAGCTGCGCAAGCACCTCGTTGGTTTGTTGCAATACGTCGTGGTTCCAGAATCGCAGCACGCGCAAGCCTTGCTGATGCAACCACACCGTGCGCTGCTGGTCATAGGCTTGCGCCTGCAGATCCGCATGCTGGCCGCCATCGATCTCCACCACCAGACCCTGCTCCAGGCAGACAAAATCCAGGATGTAAGGCCCCAGCGGATGCTGTCTGCGGAACTTGGCGCCCGCCAGTTGGCGGTTGCGCAGGTGGCGCCAGAGCAGTTGTTCTGCAGTGGTGGAGGCTTGGCGCAGGGCGCGGGCTTGCTGCACGCTGACATCCGCCCTCACCCCTGCCCTCTCCCGCTTGCGGGAGAGGGTGTTGGAGAGCAGGGCGTTGTCTTGCATGCTGGGCCTCAGTTGCGGACCGGCTTGCCGGTGTTCAGCATGCCCAGAATGCGCTCCTGGGTTTTTTCCTTCACGATCAGGTCGGTGAAGGCCTTGCGCTCCAGCGCCATCAGGTACTCCTCGTTCACCAGGGTGCCGGCATCCACATCGCCGCCGCAGACCACATCGGCCATATGGCTCGCGATCAGCATGTCGTGCTCGGTGATGAAGCCGCCTTCGCGCATGTTGACCAGGGTGCTGCGCAAGGTGGCTGCACCACTGCGGCCGGCCACCGGGAAGGGCTTGCGCTGCGGTGGGCGCCAGCCCGACTGCGCCATGGCCTTGGCCTGCGTCAGCGCCACAAACAGCAGCTCGTCGCGGTGCGGCACGATGACATCATCGGCCTGCAGGTAGCCGATGGCCTGCGACTCCAGCGCGCTGGTGCCGACGGTGGCCTTGGCGGCTGCGGTAAAGCCATTGGCCAGGAAGGGCAGCAGATCCGTGCCGGTGGAATACTGCGCATGGCGCGCGGCCTGGTAGGCGACATTGGTGAGGCCGCCGGCGCCGGGCACCAGGCCCACGCCCATCTCCACCAGGCCGATATAGCTTTCCATATGCGCCACGCGGCGTGCGCAGTGCAGCAGCAGCTCGCAGCCGCCGCCCAGCGCCATGCCATGCACAGCGCCAACCACCGGGATCTGCGCATAGCGCACCGACAGGAAGAGCTGCTGCATCACCTGCTCGATCTGATCGATGGCCATCGGGCCTTGCAGTGCAAAGGCCGGCATCATCGCCTGCAGATCGGCGCCCACGCTGAACGGTGCATCGCCCGACCAGACGACCATCGCATCAAAATCCTTTTCGGCCAGCGTCAGCGCGGCCTGCAGGTCTTCCATCACATCGGGGCTGATGGCATGCATCTTGGTCTTGATGCTGAAGACCAGCACCTGGTCATCGAGGGTCCAACTGCGTGAGGCCTTGCTCTCGGCCAGGGTGCGGCCTGCCGTGCGCCAGTCCTGCGCGGGCGCGCTCGTCTCGCCCAGCACGCGCTCGGGAAAGAGCTGGCGCGCATAGACCGGCAGATCGCGGCGCGGCACAAAGCGGTTCTCGGCAGCGCTCCAGGAGCCCTGCGCCGTGTGCACACCGCCGGCGTCCGCCACGGGGCCTTCAAACACCCATTGCGGCAGCGGCTCGGTGCTGAGTGCCTTGCCAGCGTCAATGTCCTCCTGCACCATCTTGGCCACCTGCAGCCAGCCGGCTTCCTGCCACAGCTCGAACGGGCCTTGCTGCATGCCAAAGCCCCAGCGCATGGCCAGATCCACATCGCGGGCATTGTCGGCAATGTCTTTCAGGTGCACGGCGGCGTAGTGGAAGCTGTTGCGCAAGATGGCCCAGAGGAACTGGCCTTGCGCGCCCTCGCTGCCCCGCAGCAGCTGCAAGCGCTCGCCCGCCGGCTTTTTCAGCATGCGGGTATAGACGTCGTTGCCCTTTTCGCCCGAGGGCACATAGGCCTGGTGCGCGGAGTCAAAGCGCTCGATGCCCATCCTGGTCTTGCGGTAAAAACCCGCCTTGGTCTTTTGGCCCAGCGCGCCGTTGGCGATCAGCTGGGTCAATACCGCCGGCGTGGTGTAGCTGGCGTAGAACGAGTCGCTCTGCGCCGTCAGCTGGGTCTGCATCGTCGCGATGACATGGGCCAGGGTGTCCAGGCCCACCACATCGGCGGTGCGGAAGGTGCCCGAGCTCGCGCGCCCCAGCTTCTTGCCAGTCAGGTCATCGACCACGTCGTAGCTGAGACCAAAGCGCTCGGCCTCGGCAATGGTCGACAGCATGCCCGCCACGCCGACGCGGTTGGCAACAAAGTTGGGCGTGTCCTTGGCGCGGATGACGCCCTTGCCCAGCTGGCTGGTGGCAAAGCTCTCGAGCTGGTCCAGCACCTGGGGCTCGGTCGCTGCCGTGGGGATCAGCTCCACCAGCTGCATATAGCGCGGGGGGTTGAAGAAGTGGATGCCGCAGAAGCGGTGGCGCAGCTGCTCTGGCAATGCTTCCGACAACGCAGTGATCGACAGCCCCGAGGTGTTGGAAGCCAGGATCGCATGGGGTGCGACAAACGGCGCAATCTGGTGGTACAGATCACGCTTCCAGTCCATGCGCTCGGCAATCGCCTCGATCACCAGGTCGCAGTCCTTGAGCTGCGCCAGGTGTTCTTCGTAGTTGGCGGGCGTGATCAGATCCGCTTCAGCCGCCACGCCCAGCGGCGAGGGCTTGAGCTTTTTCAGGTTGGCAATGGCCTTCTGGGCAATCTCGCTTTTGGGGCCTTCCTTGGCAGGAAGGTCAAACAGCACCACCGGCACGCGCACATTGACGAGGTGGGCCGCAATCTGCGCGCCCATCACGCCGGCGCCGAGCACCGCCACTTTTTTCACCACAAATCGGGACATGGTTACTCCACATTTCATGGCTGTCAGCCCCTGATAGGGATGCGCTGACAAGCCGTTGTATTCAAAACCTATTCGACGCGCGTCCAGGTCTGCGTGCGGCCAAAGGGGCCAATCGATCCGCGCACATCGAGCTTGTTGCCGTTGTCCGCAGGTGTGAGCTTGAGGCTGTAGCTGCTGCCGTTTTCCGGGTCGAGGATCTTGCCGTCTTCCCAGACCGCCTTGCCCGGCGCCTGCTTGGCACCGCGGATGATCTCCAGGCCGACGAGCGGCTGCCCCTTGCGGTCATCGCTGCAGCGGTCACAGACGGCCTGCGGATCGGCGCCCTTGCGCAGCAGCTTTTCCACCTTGCCGCTGAGCACCCCGCCGCTGTCGCTGATGCGCACCTCGGACTTGGGTTCACCGCTTTTCTCGTCAAAGGTGCGCCACAGGCCCACCGGCGACATGTCCGCCGCGAGCGCTGGCAGTGCCACCGCCAAGCTGCCAGCCACCATCAGCACAGGTTTCAGCAAGGTTTGCATCAGGGTCTCCTTCGGTGTTTTTCGGCAGCACTGCAGCTGTCAAGCCAGCGCCGCGTCGGTGTTCATCAAGAGCTTGCTGCCGGTGCGCATGGTGCGCACGCGCAGGCCCGCCTCGGGGAACAGGCGCGCAAAGTAAAAGCGTGCCGTCTGCAGCTTGGCTTCGTAGAAGGTCTTGCCCGTCACATCGCCTTCGGCCAGTGCGCGCAGCGCGGTCTGGGCCATGCGCGCCCACCAGTAGCCCATCACCAGGTGGCCCATCACACACAGGTAGTCGGTCGCCGCAGCGCCCACTTCGTCAGGGTTTTGCAGCGCCTTGAGGCCCAGCTCGGTGGTGATGCCGGTCATCTGGCCGGCCAGCTGCGCCAGCGGGTTGATGAAGTCGGCCATGCGCTCGTTGACGCCCTCTTCCTCGACCAGACCCTGCACCAGCTTGCCCAGCGCCTTGAGCGCCGCGCCCTGGTCCCCCAGCACCTTGCGCCCCAACAGATCCAGCGCCTGGATGCCATTGGTGCCTTCGTAGATCATGTTGATGCGCGCATCGCGCACAAATTGCTCCATGCCGGTCTCATGGATGTAGCCATGGCCGCCAAACACCTGCTGGCACAGCACGGTCACCTCAAAACCCTTGTCGGTCAAAAAGGCCTTGAGGATGGGGGTGAGCAGGGCCACCTGCGCGGCATGGGCCTTGCGCACGGCTTCGTCGGGGTGGTTCAACTCTTCGTCGACCAGGGCCGAGGTGGCGACCATCATCGCGCGGCCGCCTTCGCTGTAGGCCTTGGCGGTCAGCAGCATGCGGCGCACATCGGCGTGCACGATGATCGGGTCGGCCGGCAGGTCCTTGGCCTTGGTGCCCGACAGGCTGCGCATCTGCACGCGGTCCTTGGCGTAGGCCAGTGCATTTTCATAAGCCACGGCCATCAGGCCCAGCGACTGGTTGGCAACGCCCAGGCGTGCGGCATTCATCATCACAAACATGGCCTGCAGGCCCTTGTTGGCCTGGCCAACCAGGCTGCCCACGGCGCCATCGATGGCGATCTGGGCGGTGGCATTGCCATGGATGCCCATCTTGTGCTCCAGGCCCGAGCAGCTGATGGGGTTGCGCGCACCCAGCGAGCCATCGGCATTGACCAGGAACTTGGGCACCAGGAACAGGCTGATGCCCTTGCTGCCCTTGGGCGCATCGGGCAGGCGGGCCAGCACCAGGTGCACGATGTTGTCGGTCATGTCGTGCTCACCGGCGCTGATGAAGATCTTGTTGCCGGTGATCTTGTAGCTGCCATCGGCTTGGGGCTCTGCCTTGGTGCGCAGCAGCCCCAAGTCGGTGCCGCAATGGGGCTCGGTCAGGCACATGGTGCCGGTCCATTCACCGCTGGTGAGCTTGGGCAGGTAAAGCTTTTTCTGCTCGTCCGAGCCATACACATGGAGTGCCTCATAGGCGCCGTGCGACAGGCCGGGGTACATGGCCCAGGCCTGGTTGGCGCTGTTGAGCATCTCATACAGGCACTGGTTCAGCACAAAGGGCAGGCCCTGGCCGCCATAGGCGCTGTCGCACGACAGGGCAGCCCAGCCGCCTTCCACATACTTGGCATAGGCCTCCTTGAAGCCCTTGGGCGTGGTCACGCTCGAATCGGCCGGGTTGCGCGTGCAGCCTTCGGCATCACCAGGCAGGTTGAGTGGCTGCACGACCTCGACCGCAAACTTGCCGGCCTCTTCCAAAATCGCATCCATGGTGCCGGTGTCCACCTCGGCATAGGCCGGCAATTGGGCAAAGCGGGCCGGCAGGTCCAGCACTTCTTGCATGAGGAACTGCATGTCGCGCAGCGGTGGGGTGTACTGAGGCATGGAAAGTCCTTTGGAAAAATTACGAGGTCAAAACAGAAACGGAGGCGGGCGCGGCCGCATCGGGCAGCGCTGCCAGGCAAGGGGCCAGCGCGGCATCGATCAAGGCGGCCTCGCGCTCGGGGTTCACCGCATGGCGCAGCAAGATGCCGCGCAGGCCGGTGGCAGCATGGCGCAGCGCCTGCGGGCCATGGAGAAAGCGGGTTTCATAGTGCAGCGACAAAATGATGCCGTGCAGCTCGAACAGCACCTGGTCGGGAGCGACATCGCTGCGCAGCTGGCCTTCGGTCTGGGACTGCACAATCGCGCGGCGCATCGCATCCATCCAGATGCGCACCGACTCGGACAGCGCATCGCGCACATCGCCGGGCCGGTCATCAAACTCCACCGCGCCGCTGATGTAGAGGCTGCCGTAGAGGCGGCTGGCATCATTGGGCTGGGCGGTGCTGCCCATCCAGCCGGTGGCCATATGCAGCAAGCGGGCCAGCCCACGGGGCACCTGCAGCGCCGGTACAAAGATCTCGCGCTCAAAGCGCTCATGGTATTCGCGCACCACCGAGCACTGGAGCTCCTCACGTGAGCCAAAGTGGGCAAACACCCCTGACTTGCTCATGCCCATGGCCAGCGCCACCATGCCCAGCGACAGGCCATCGAGCCCCTCTTGCGCGGCCAGGGACAGGGCGGCATCCACAATCGCAGCACGCGTTTGGGCGCCTTTGGCCAGCTTGGCGATCTCGGCAGGGCCTGGGGTGGAAGCAAGGGGTTTGGTCATAAATCAAAAAATAGCACGGTCGTTCTTTTTTTGATTCTTGCACAAACCCAGTGTGCTGCCAACCGTTGGTGTGCAAAGCAAGGGTAAACCACGGCAACGGCCGTGCCCCCCATGAAAAAAGCTGCTGGCCTTGTCAGGCTCAGCAGCTTTTGCGATGGGGTTGGCTGGCGTCAGTGCGCCATCAAGGACAGGCAGGCGTCGAGCTGCTCGGTGGGCAGGCGGCGGAAATCCGAACGCGCAAAGCGCTGCAGGCGGCCGATCAGGAAGGACATCAGCACGCTGGAGCGCACATTGGCATCCACGGTGGGCGTAGCCGATGCATCGCCGCCGGGCACCACGCGCAGGCACTGGCGCAAGGTGGTCTCGATGCGCTCGAAGAACTGCTGCATGCGCTGTTGCAGACGGGGGTTTTCGGACTGCAGCGCATCGCCCAGCATCACGCGCACCATGCCGGGGTTGCGCTCGCCAAACTGCAGCACCATGGCCACGACCCGGTGGGCCTGGGCAATGCCCTGCTCCACGGTCTTGGCGGGGTCCGGCACATCGCGGCCGGTGATCTGCACGGCCAGGCTGTAGACGGACTGCTCGATGAACTCGATCAGGCCTTCGTACATCTGGGCCTTGCTGGCAAAGTGGCGGTAGAGGGCCGCCTCGCTGATCGACATTTGCGCGGCCAGTGCCGCCGTGGTGATGCGGTCTGCGCCTGGCTGCTCCAGCATGGCCGCCAGCGTCTGCAGAATCTGGATTCGACGCTCTCCGGGTTTTGGACGTTTACGGGTAGGTGCCGGGTTAGCGGCTTCTAGCGGCGCATCGACGAGGTCGGCGGCGAAAGAAGATTCTTGATCAGACATGCGTTGAATATGAGGCTGCACCCGACGCAGTCTCCCAACACCGCCAGGTATTTTTTATTGATAAAAGTAAGGCACTCGCCTCACAGGTTGCCAGCGCAACCTTGGGCCCTCTGTAACATCTTACTGCAAAAGAACTGCAGAAAAATGATAAAAATCATGTGCATTGCTAGATGCACAAATCAATTACGCAATCAAATGTATCAATAACTACGAATCATTGTTCCGTAGGCTGTGTCGGTCAAAATTTCGAGCAGCATCGCGTGTGGCACGCGGCCATCGACAATATGCACGGCATTGACACCGCTCTTGGCGGCATCGATGGCGCCAGCCAATTTAGGCAGCATACCACCCGAGATGGTGCCGTCCTCGATCAGTTCATCGATCTGGCGCGAGGTCAATTCGGTCAGCAGCTGGCCTTGCTTGTCGAGCACACCAGGGATGTTGGTGAGCAGCATCAGCTTTTCGGCCTGCAGCACGGTGGCCAACTTGCTGGCCACCACATCGGCATTGATGTTGTAGCTCTCGTTGTTCTCACCGAAGCCAATCGGGCTCACCACGGGGATGAAGGCGTCGTCCTGCAGCGCCTTGACCACGCTCGGGTCGATGGACAGGATGTCGCCGACCTGGCCGACATCGTGCTCGACCGACGGATCCTTGTTGTCCTTCAACTTGAGCTTTTGGGCGCGGATCAGGCCGCCGTCACGGCCGGTCAAGCCCACGGCCTTGCCGCCTGCCTGGTTGATCAGGCCCACGATGTCTTGCTGCACTTCGCCGGCCAGCACCCATTCCACCACTTCCATGGTTTCGGAGTCGGTCACGCGCATGCCCTGCACGAACTTGCCTTCCTTACCCAGGCGCTTCAGTGCGTTTTCGATCTGCGGGCCACCGCCATGCACCACCACAGGGTTGATACCCACCAGCTTGAGCAGCACCACGTCTTCGGCAAAGTCGGCCTGCAGCTCGGGGTCGGTCATGGCGTTGCCGCCGTACTTGATGACCATGGTCTTGCCATGGAACTTGCGGATGTAGGGCAGTGCCTGCGCCAGAATTTCAGCCTTGTCGCGCGGGGCAATGGAGAGAGAAGGAGTCGTCATGGTTGCAGGCCTTTACAGCAGCGGAGAAGATGCAAAACGCGCATTGTGCCCCAAAGTGCCGCCTGCCTGCTGATCAGCGAATCCAGCCCGGTAGCTTGAAGCGCACGATCACCAGATAGGCAGCGACATAGGAGACACAGAACAGCGCACAAAAACCGATCAGGATATAGGTGTTGCGCCAGAACAGGACCGCCGGCACCACGGTGAGCAAAGTGAACGCCCACAAATACGGCGCGGTCCGGTTATTGCGGCGCAGCATGCGGCGCGCCGCATTCTCATCGAGCACGCTGCGCACGATGCGGCGGTAGATCAGCTGGTGCAGGTGCAGCGCATCGGCCATGCCCGGCGAGTCGCCGCGCGCGAGCTTGCGGTAGATGGAAAACATGGTCTCCCAGACCGGATAGATGAGCAGCAGCATCGGGAACCAGGGCGATACGATGGGGTGGCGCTGCACCAAGGTGATGCTGCAAAAGGCGATCACGATGCCCCAGACATAGGCGCCGCCATCGCCGGCAAACAGCTGGCCCATGGGGTAGTTCCAGAACATGAAGCCCAGGGTGGCGGCGGCCGTGATCACCAGGATCGCTGCCAGCTCGCGGTCACCCAGCTGCAGCGCCACATGGGTGAGCGCCGCGCAGATGATGACCGCCACCATGCCGGCCAGGCCGTTGTAGCCATCGATGATGTTGAAGGCATGGGGCAGGCCCGCAATGGCCAATACGGCCAGCGCCATGCCCAGCCAGGGCGCGGCGCTCAGCACCGTATCGAGCCAGACCAAGCCCATGCGCGGCACCGTCATGCCCAACAGGTAGACGGCCAGCAAGCCGGTCAGCAAAGTGAGGACCAGGCGGTAGCGCACCGTCATGCGCTGGGTCATGTCTTCGGCAATACCACCGGCGACGGCGGGCAGCATCGCCATGAAGAAATACAGCACCCACTGGTTCCAGTGCAGCGCATTGCCGTAGTAGCCCCACCAGTTCTGCAGGCCGGCGACGCCCACCGTCAGCACCAGGCTGACAAACATCGCCAAACCGCCCAGCCGGGGGATGTTGCCCATATGGAAGCGCTGGGGCAAATCCTTGCCATAGCGTTTGGCATGGCCGCGCATGCGGCGCACGATGAAACCCGCGCCAATGAGCGTACAGAGAAAAGCGACCACTGCCAGGAAAATCATTATTCAATCATCGTGAGTGCTGCCGTGGGGGTACGCCGGAGCAAGGCCCGGGCGCGCCAGAAAACTGCCGAGGTCCACAGCCGCAGCAAGCTGCGAATATGCCACAAAGCATGGCGCGCCCGGCGGTGGCTGGCGCGCTGGCCGGCATGGCCCACCACGCAGGCGGCGCGCGCCAGGGTCCAGCCCGCCAGGCGCAGGCGCAGGCACAGATCCACATCCTCGCAGTACATGAAGTACGCAGTATTGAGCCCGCCAATCCCCTGCCAGACGGGGGTGGGCAGCAGCCACATCGCACCATTGACCCATTCGGCCCGGGTCTCGCGCCGTTTGACCGCATAGCGGCGCAGCAAGGACCAGGGGGTGGGCAGCTCGCGCTCGCTGTCCTGCAGCTGGCCGTTTTCATCCACCTGCATCGGGTAGGCCAGGCCCACACCCTGGCGCTGCAGCGCGCGCACCAGCGCGGGGAAGGGGTTGCCGCCCGTCAGATCCACATCCGGGTTCAGCACGCAGACCAGGGGCTCGGTCGCGCCGGCCAAGGCCGCATTGTGGTTGGCTGAAAAGCCTTGCGGCACGCTGTTGTGGCGCAGCTCCAGCACAAAGGGCCAGCCGCCGGCGGGCGCCAAGGGTGCGGGCTCGGGCAGGTTCAGGGTCAGCACCACGCGGCGGACACCGGTGCCGCCCGCGCCGTGCAGCGCCAAGGCATCGAGCAGCTGCTGCACCATCGCCCCATGGCCATGGCTGACCACGGACAAGGCGATGGGAGGGAGCGGAGAGGTGGGGCTGGCGGACATCAGCGGGCATTATCCATCAGCGGCCAGTGCTGAAATCAGCCCAGCGCGCCAGTTGTAACGGCACCTCAGTACAGGCGCAGCGCCAGCAGCACACGCAATATCAAGGTGTCAACCTTGCTCATGCGCCAGTAATAGCGCTGGGTCGAGGCGCGCAACGCCGTCGCCCAGCTGCTGCGGGAGCGGATCAGCATGCGCAGCTGGCGGCGCTGGGTATGGGCCAGGCTGGGGCCATGGAGCCGGTCGAACTCGCTCAGCTGGTCGATCCAGCCGGGGCCCGCCTGGCGCAGCCGGCGCCAAAAGCGCTGCACGCGCGCCCATTGGCCGGCCAGGCCCTGCTTTTGCATGCCGATGGTGTTGCTGCCATGCTGGCGGTAGAGGATGTGGCTCTCGCTGTCGAACACCACCTGGCCAAAGGCCGATACCACCAGGTAGGCCCACCAGTCATGCGCCAGGCAAAAGCCGGGGCGCTGCGCCAGCAGGCGCTCGCGCGCCGCGCGGTTGAGCGCCATCGTGCAACCGGTCGCAATATTCTGCACCAGCGCATTGCCCCAGCCAATGCAGCGGCGGTCGTAATCGGGCGAGGGGCCGATGGGCTGCAGATCGCGGTCCACATACTGGGTTCGCGAGCAGTAGAGCGCCGCGCCCTGCTTGCCTTCCAGCAGCGCCAGCGCGCGGCTCACCTTGCCGGGCAGCCAGACGTCATCCTGGTCGCAGAATAAATAGAAATCATAGCCAGCGCCCACGTTTTGCAATAATTCGTAAAAACTAGCTACAAAACCAAGGTTTTCGCCGGCCTGGATGTGGATGTTTGGATGGATGCTGGCATAGCGCCGGACAATGGCCAGGCTCTGGTCACTGGAGCCATCATCGCGCACCCAGATATCGCAACCCGCATGGCTTTGCGCCAGCAGGGAATCGAGCTGCGCAGGCAGAAACGGCTCGCCGTTGAATGTAGACAATAGAATTGCCACACGATTTTGCTTGTCAGTCATTCATCTTTCACCTGCATCTGCAGGCCTATCTCGGCAAAATTCCTACCCATTCCCATATCCATGACCCGCGAACACCACGTCTACACCCGCCACATCGATCTCCAGCAGCGCAGTTCGCTGTCCGTGCTGGCGAACAAGATACAGCCGGGCGCCCGGGTGCTCGATCTGGGCTGCGGCCCCGGCGTGCTGGGCCAGTACCTGCACGAGCACAAGGCCTGCACCCTCGATGGTGTGACGTTCAGCGCTGAGGAGGCCGCGCTCGCCAGGCCGTATTATCGCGATCTGGCTGTGGCCGATCTGGAACAGATCAACCTGGCTGAAGCTTTTGCGCTGCGCCAGTATGACTATATCGTCTGCGCCGATGTCCTGGAGCACCTGCGCCAGCCCGAGCAACTGCTGGCCGACTGCCGCGATCTGCTGGCAGAAAACGGCGAAATCCTGGTCTCGATCCCCAATGCGGGCTACTGCGGCCTGGTGATGGAGCTGATGCAAGGTGAGCTGCGCTACCGCGAAGAAGGCCTGCTTGACGCCACCCACCTGCGCTTTTTCACCCGCCAGTCGCTGCTGCGGCTGATGCAAGCGGGCCAGTGGAGCGTGCAGTCGCTCGAGACCATCGACCGCCCGCTCGACGAATCCGAATTTGCGCGGACCACCGCCGACAGCCTGCCGCCCGCCGTGATGCGCTACCTGCTGGCCCAGCCCGATGCGCTGGCCTACCAGTTCATCTGCAGTGTCCGGCCCAGCAGCGATGCCGCTGCAGCCCAGGCCCATGCGCTGCTGGCGATCGAGAGCGAGGCCAACACGGCGCATGCCAGCTTCACCACCAACCTGTACTGGGCCTATGCCGGCCAGTTCAGCGAGTCGCACAAGCTGATTGCCAAGGGCCAGATCGGCGCCCTGCAGCAGAGCATTCGCTTTGCGCTGCCGCGCTTTGAAGGCACCCAGCCCACATTGCGCTGGGACCCGGCCGACCGCCCCGGCTTTTTGCACCTGCATGCGATGCGCCTCTATGACGCCAGTGGTGCGCTGCGCTGGCGCTGGGAAGCGGACCGGCCAGAAGCGCTGGCCCAGGTGCCGCACAGCCAGATCAGCTGGCAGCCGGCCCCCGCCACCGCGCCGGGCAGCACGCTGCTGTTGCTGACGGGCGATGACCCGCACCTGCACCTGCCGATTGCCCCGGCGCTGCTGCAGGACTGCCTGCAGACCGAAGGTGCGGTGCTCGAAGTCAGCCTGGGCTGGCCGATGTCGGCCGACTACGCTGCGCTGGCCGATAGCGCCCAGGAGCTGCAGGCCCGCATCCGCCACGCTGATACCGAGGTGCTGCGCGCCCAACAGGCCCAGGCCGATGCCCACACCCAGCTGCGCCTGCTGCAGGCCCATATGCAGCAGCAGAAAGAAAACCTGGAAGCCGCGATTGCCCAGCAGCAAGAACATATCCAGGGCCAGCAGACCCATATCGGCAACCTGCAAACCCACCTGGGCAATATCGAAGCCTCGGAGGCCTACCGTGTGGGCCAGAAACTGGCCAGCGCCAAGGCGCGGCTGCGCGGCCGGCCTGCGCCCGCCCCGGCCGTTGTGCATGTGCCCGAGCCTGTGCAGGATGCAGTGCAAGCAGTCGATGCACAGGAGGTGATCGCAGAGCTGGAAGATGATGCAGTGCTCGCCGTTGTTGTCGATGAAGCTGCGCCCGCTGAATCCCGGCCCGAGCCTGTGCGCCCGCTCGCAGCAGCCCAGCCCGCTCCCATGGTCGACATCATCGTCCCGGTCTACCGGGGCCTGGTCGATACGCAACGCTGCCTGCAGTCGGTGCTGCAAGCGGCCACGCAAACCAATAGCCAGCTGGTGGTGATCAATGACGCCAGCCCCGAGCCGGAATTGACCGCCTGGCTGCGCGAGCTGGCCCAGCAGGACAGCCGCGTGCAACTGCTGGAAAACGACAGCAACCTGGGGTTTGTCGCCACCGTCAACCGAGGCATGGCGCTCAACCCCAGCCATGATGTGCTGCTGCTCAACAGCGACACGGAGGTGTCGCACGAATGGCTGGACCGCCTGCACCGGGCGGCCTACAGCGCCACCGATGTGGGCAGCGTCACGCCGCTGTCCAACAACGCGACGATCTGCAGCTACCCGCGCTTTTGTGAAAAGAATGCGCTGCCGGCCGACGCCGATCTGCTGCGCCTGAACCACCTGGCCGCCAGCGCCAATGCCGGGCAGACGGTCGAGGTGCCCACCGGCGTGGGCTTTTGCATGTACATCCGCCGCGACTGCCTTGCGCAGACCGGCCTGTTTGATGTGGCGCATTTCGGCAAGGGCTACGGCGAAGAGAACGACTTCTGCATGCGCGCCCATGACCTGGGCTGGCGCCATCTGCTGGCGCTGGACAGCGTGGTGCTGCACACCGGCGGCGTCAGCTTTGGCGACAGCAAGACGCCGCGCGAGCAGGCCGCCTACCAGACCCTGCTGCAACTGCACCCTGCTTACGACAGCCTGGTGCAAGCGCATCTGAAGGCCAACCCGGCCCAGGCCGCGCGCAATGCCATCGACAAGGCACGCCTGCGCCAGCACCCGCTGCCGCGCGTGCTGATGGTGCTGCACAACGCCGGCGGCGGCACCCTGCGCCATGTCAAGGAGCTGGCCCACAGCCTGCGCGACCGCGCGGTATCGCTGGCCCTGACCCCGCTGGAAGACAACTACATCCGCCTGCAGTGGCTCGATGCGGCCGAAGGCTATGACGAGGAGTTCCACTGGCCCACGCAGTCTGACGCACTGGTGGCGCAGCTGCGCGAGCTGGGCGTGAGCCATATCCACTTCCACCACCTGATGGGGCTGAACCTGGAAGTGATGCGCCTGCCCGAGCTGCTGGGCGTGCGCTATGACTTCACCGCCCACGACTACTACGCGATCTGCCCGCAGATCAACCTGATGGAGCCCACCCACAACCCGCGCTATGCGGCGCTGGGTGTGCCGCAGTGCCCGCAATGCTCTGGCGCCGAGCCCGCGCCCACCGGCGAGTACATCGATGCCTGGCGCATGCGCCACCGCCTGTTCCTGAACCAAGCGCGCTATGTGCTCGCACCCAGCAAGGATGCGGCACTGCGCATGCACGAGTACTTCCCCGATGCGCCAGTGCGCTATGTCACCCACCATGACATCCCTGATGCAGCCTTGCTGCCTGTGCCCAAGGGCCAGCCGCTGGCGCCCCATGCCCATCTGCGCGTCTTTATCCTCGGCGGCGTGAGCCTGGCCAAGGGGGGCGATGTGATGGAAGCCGTGGCGCTGGCCGCCGCCCAAAGCCAGGCGCCGGTCGAGCTGCACCTGCTGGGCTACCCGCACCGCCGCATGCGCACCCAGCCCCATGCCAGCCTGACCGTGCACGGCCCCTATGACGATGCCGACCTGCCCGCACTGATGGCGCGCCTGCAGCCCGATGTGGTCTGGTTCCCGGCGCTGTGGCCCGAGACCTATAGCTACACCTTGAGCGCTTGCCTGCAAGCCGGTGTGCCGGTGATCGCGCCCGATATCGGCGCCTTCCCCGAGCGACTGGCAGGCCGCCCCTGGACCTGGCTGCGTCCCTGGAGCACCTCGGCCGACGAATGGCTGGCGCTGCTGCAGGACATTCGCCAGCGCCAGTACGTCGACGGCCAGCCACCGCTGCCTGCCCCGGCTGCCGCGGTCGATCTGAAAGCCCAGTACCTGCAGCCCTGGAGCTACGGGCACGATTACCTGACGGGTCTGCGCCCGGCCCTTAATTAAATAAAATAGGCCAATAGTGCTTGCAAATCAAGCAGCCACCGCTACAAAAACAAAGAGCCATTCCTTGTCATCCACTCTCTCTACCTTGCGCAAGCTGCCCCACAAGCTGCGCCAGCTCAGCCGCAGCCTCTACCTGCTGGCCGCCGATCCACGCCAGTTGGGCAGCAACAGCCGCAGGCTCTGGCGCGCCTGGCGCACGGGCGGCAGCCAGATGCTCAAGCACCAGCTGCTGTCGCTGGGCCATCCCGATGCACCGACGGTGCCCGTCGCCCCTACCGATGCCTGGCAGGACTACCAGCAGCGCCTCTCTAGCGAAGTGCTGCCCGTGCTGCGCGCCGAGATTGCCGCGTTAAAGCAACCCGTCAGCATCTCCATCCTGGTGCCCACCTACAACACCGACCCGGCCATGCTCACCGCGATGGTCGACTCGGTACGCGCCCAGATCTACCCGCACTGGGAGCTGTGCATTGCCGACGATGCATCGCCCAAGCCCCATGTGCGCCAGATGCTGCAGGAGCTGGCCGCGCAAGAGCCGCGCATCAAGCTGCACCTGGGCGAGAGCAACCATGGCGTATCACACGCCAGCAACCGGGCGCTGGCCTTGGCCACGTCCCCGTTTGTGGTGCTGCTCGACCATGACGACCTGCTCCAGCCGCAGGCGATCTACCGCGTCGCGCAAAGCGTCATGGCCGATGACCCGGACATGCTGTACTCGGACGAAGTGCTGGTCAGCCCCGATGGCAAAGAGGTGCTGCAGTACTTCCACCGCCCGGCCTTCTCACCCGAATACCTGCGCAGCCACCCCTATATCGTGCACATGGTGGGCTTTCGCACGGCGCTGCTGCGCAGCCTGGGTGGCTTTGACGAGACCTTGGGCATCTCGCAGGACTACGACCTGATCCTGAGGGTCAGCGAAGCGGCCAGCCGCATCGTGCACTTGCCGGAGATCCTCTACCAATGGCGCACCCACACCGGCTCGGCCGGCCACGACAAGATGGCCCAGGTGATGAGCACCTCGACCGCCGTACTGCAGCGCCACCTGGACCGCAGCGGCGTGGCGGCGCGCTCGGCCCCCGGGGTGTCGTTCAATTTCTTTGAGACGCAGCACCAGATCGCCGATGGCCAGCGCGTGGCCATCATCATCCCGACCAAGAACTACGGCAGCCTCGTGCGCCAGTGTGTGGACAGCATCCGCGCCACCGTGCAGCATGCCGCCTATGACCTGATCGTGATCGACCATGCATCGACCGAGCAGGCCAGCCTCGACTACTTTGCGCAACTGGAGCAAGAAGGCACCGCCACCGTGCTGCGCTACCAGGGCCCCTTCAATTTCTCGGCCATCAACAACTGGGCGGTGCGCCAGCTGACCCGGCCGTATAGCCACTACCTGTTCTGCAACAACGACATCGAGGCGCTGGAGAGCGGCTGGCTGGAGCACATGCTGTCACAGTGCCAGGACCCGAGCGTCGGCATGGTGGGCGCGCAGCTGCTCTACCCCGACCGCACGTCGATCCAGCACGCCGGTGTCTGCGTGGGGGCCTTCGGCATTGCCGAGCACTATGGCAAGTTTTTGAAGCTGCCGCCCGACCGCGTCGATATCGCCTTCATGGGCCGTTTGGTGAGCACGCGTGAGGTATCGGCCGTAACCGCTGCCTGTCTCTTGATGCGCAAGGAAACCTTTGATGCCATCGACGGCTATGACGAAAAGCTGGCCGTGGGCTTTGGCGACGTGGACCTGTGCCTGCGCACCTTGCAGCTGGGCTGGCGCGTGCTGTACTGCCCGCAGGCCACCTTGGTACACCATGAGTCGATCACCCGGGGCAAGGCCGAAGGCTATGACCCGCACCCCGAGGACTCGGCACTGTTCGCCAGCCGCTGGCGCGATTTTCTGGACCAGGGCGATCCGTACTTCCACCCCGCATTTGAAGTGCGCCATACCTGCTGGCTGGTGCGCACGCCCCTGCATTGTGAGGCCTCGATCAACCGCCGGCTCTTTAGCCGCAGCGGCCTGGGCCAGCGCATGCAGCGCCTGAGCTACAGCGCCAGCGTCTCGGTGCCAATCCAGCAGGAAGACCCTACAACCGTCAACGCATGACCCTCATGCTCGCTACAAGGCGAGGTAAGGCTCCGGTAGGCTGTTAAGCCAAACAGGTCCGGGAGACTGTGGGTATCCCACATCGTATTTCGCCATATAAAATCCCCACTGTTTGGAGCAGTGTCCAAGCAGTGAGGTGACGTTTAATGAGATGGTTTTGAAGGCGAACTCAACTCAGTTTTTACGGATTTCCCATTCCCATCCATTTGCACCGGTTCCGCCAGGCTGGCGGCAAATATAAGAAGATCTGCTATTGCTGGCTACGGTCCATCCTGTCGGAACAGGCCCAGCACATGTTGTCATGATTGTGCCTCGCCTGAATGCCGGAAATACATTGAAATTTCTGTACTTCATATAAGTCTGCACTCCGAAGGAATTTGGTGGTGGACAGTTTGCGGATGGTGGAGGGCTGCCACCCCATGCGATCGCAGCCCAACCTGGTCCAGGCCGTTGGATATTGCAACCCTCAACAACCACATATGGTGGACTGGGTGGCGGTGGTGGGGGTGGAGGAGGTGGTGGCGGAGGCGGAGGAGGCGGCGGATTCCCAAACTGGACATTCCTCACTGGTGAGCCTGAGACTTCGAAGTGAGATCCATCTGCGCGAATAAAATACAAATTAATATCGTATCTTCTGCCATCTAGCTTGCTCGCATCATAGATAAAGTCGCCTCCGAATCCATGATTCCCATTGCCGCCGCAGAGATTTGCCACGGCTTGTTCTCGCGGATGGTTCGCTTCAAGCACCCCTAAGAAGAGGCCATCTGCTCGGTACGCGTGAATCACTCCTTGGTAGTTTGGCAGCTCCGAGGTGCATGCCCAACCCCAAGATGCCCTTGCATCGGCATGGTCCACAGATCCTGCATCCGCAGCATTTGCAGCCGCTGCACTAAATAGTGCTGTAAGCGCTACTAAATTTCTCATAGCTATCCCTCCATGAGCGAATGAAAATTCGTCTTTACATAGATTAATGCTATTAGATAATACCTACTCGAACCTTACAAAACCTTGTGGAATTGTCACGAGATGCTGCTAGATTGCACGCATAGCGCAGCGGTTGCATTGGCTAGGCAACAGATCAGTTCTAACCCGCTCTAGGTGTGATGTTTCAATAGCTTGTTCAACGGGACCGGTCTGGGTATGGGGGATGCCCACGTATCTAGACTTGGCGTAAACAACGTATGGCAAATCTACACCTAGTGGGCGGCAGGCTGGCGATCAAGCGGGGCGCTGCAGTAGCAAAAAGATCTCGTTGTTGGTCAACACCTCACGCGGGTACTGCGCCAGCAAGGCCTCGGGCACGGGCCCCGGTTCATAGTGGCGGCGCTCCTCGCGCGCCACCGTAAAGCCCGCCTCCTGGGCCAGCGCTACCAGTTCATCGGCGGTCAGGCGGTTGAGCTCCTGGTATTCCTTGAACACAAAGCGCTTGTAGCCCTCCGGCCCAAAATCGGCAAAGCCAAAGTCCACCTCATCGGGGCTGAGTTCGCCGTCGTAGGCTTCAATGACCTTCCAGAGCGCATCTTCGTCCACCAGCAAGTGGTGCCAAGCCACATCGTCATAGCGGCGCAGGTGTGAGCCAAAGGCCGAGTAGAACAGCGGCTCGATCTGCAAGAAGAAATGCCCGCCCGGCTTGAGGCAGGCCAGCAGGTCTTTCAAGATGGGCAGCAGCTGGTCGCGCTGCACATGCTCAAAGGTCGACCAGCTCATGATGCCGTCGTAGAGCGGCGCCTGGCCCGCCAGCGGCGCGCTGGGCGTGATGGTCTGAAAACTCAGCGCCGCCGGAATGCGTTGCATGCCCAGTTGATCCTGCGCAATGCGGGGCAGCTTGGCGTATTCCTGGCGTACATCGATGCCGTGGATGGCGCCCGCGCCATGGCGCAGCACCAAGGCCAGATCGGTGATGCCATCGCCGCAGCCAAACTGCAGCAGGCGGGCCGCACTCAGATCCATCACCGGGCTGAGCCACTGTGCCACCACATCGGATGCGTAGTGGAAGTGGGAGCGGAACCACTCGTCGGTAATTCGGCTATCGTCAAAGTCAGGCAAGCCCAACCGCTTTTCACGCAATTGCGCCAGGCGGCGCATACGGCTTCCGCGGTTCATGATGGCTTTCGCAGCACGTACACATCCTGGTGGTTCCAGAACTGCACGGGCGAGAAATACTCGAGCTTGTCGGCGCCCACGGTCTCGGCAATGCGGGCGCGCACAAAGGCTTCGGTCGTAAAGGCCGTGCCGTACTCGTTCGGGTCGATCGCGTTTGACTCGCTCGACGGCGCAAAGAAAAATCCCTCGTCGTCGAGCGGCACGCTGTCAAACCGCGCCGCCTTGATACCGTGCGTGCTGAACACCAGAATGCCTCCCGGCGCCACCACGCTGTACAACACCTGCAGCCAGCGGCCCCAGGTGCTGCGCGGCAGGTGGCTGAACAGCGACAGCACAAAGACCGTGTCGTACTGGCGCGGCGCCACCAACTGCTCAGGGACGCTGGCCGAGACAAAGCCCTGCACGCCAAAGGTGCGCTGCGCGAAGTCCACCGCATCGGGCACCACATCCGACACCGTCACCTTGTCCGGCCCCAGCAGATGGGCCAGATGGCGGGTAAAGCGGCCATGGCCGCTGGCAAACTCCAGAAAATGCTGGCTCTGCACCAACGGCTGGCCGACCCGCTCCATCACCGTCATCAGCTCGGCCAAGGTACGCCAGCCATCGGCCAGGTAATCGCGCAGCGGGTTGCTGCTGCTGGCGTGGCCGGCAAAGAAGCCAAAAATATCATCGGCCGAGGAAATCGTGCAGTCAAGGCCGAAGATGTTGCGGAATGAGCCGGTCAGCCCGTGCTGCTCGATCAGCGCATGCGCTGCCAGCATTGTGTCTTTTTCGGCACGGGCGCGCAGCAGCAGGCCCGAGGCCGCTTCAAAATTGCCATGTGCCAGCATCAGCTGTGCATCGGCCAGCAGCTGCTGGCCCTGACTGGTCGCAGAAGGAGAATTCGTGGTCATAAATCTGGGGGCGATGAGCGCGCCAGCGCGGATGCCGGCGCTCTCGTTGGCTGGGGTTCAAGCCGCACGCGCAGTTGCACGCAGCCTCAGCCCCAGTGGTGGGGCAATCGTACCAGTCCAGGCAGCGGCTTGGGGTAGATAAAGCGGAAGACGGTGTATTGGAACCATTGGTCGTAGACCGCCAGGCCCGAGCCATCGAACAAAAAGGCGCTGACCACATAGTCACCGCTGTGCAAGGGCAGATCCGGAAAGCTCAGCACCGATTGCCAGCTACCATCGGCCAACTGCACGGGCACAGCGTCTTCCTCATGCGTCGCCAGGCAGGCAATGCCTACGCCCTTGTTCTGCTCGATCATGAAGCCAATATTGGGCTGCTCGGCGCCATTGCCGCGCGCCTTGATCGTGACGACCAGGTCCTGCCCTTGCAGCACCGGGGGATCGCCCGGGCCCAGGTTCGCAATATCGACCGACAGAATGCAGGCGTTGCCTGCCTCTTCGGACTTGGGCTGCGATGGCGGCTGTACCGCATATGGCGTATCCAGCGGGTCGATGGGCTCTGTAGCGACGGCTGCGGCGGCCACATCGGCCAGCGCATCCGGCACCGCAGCTGCCGCATCATCGCCCCACTGCAACTGGTCCTTTTCCTCCCGCTTTTGGCGGGTGCGCACATCGTAGGCAGCCAGCACCGCTTCGGTCTCGCCAAACATCTGCACCTGGCCCTGCTCCAGCCACAGTGCGGCATCGCAGAGATGGCGAATATGGTAGGGGCTGTGCGAGCAAAAGAGGATGGTGCAGCCCTTTTGGCGAAAGTCCAGAATGCGCTCGATGCATTTTTTCTGAAAGCTCTGGTCACCCACGGCCAGCGCCTCATCGACGATCAGCACATCGGGCTGCACGGCAGTGACCAGCGCAAAGGCCAGGCGCACATTCATGCCGGAGGAATAGGTTTTGACGGGCCGGTCGATCGCATCCTGCAGCTCCGAGAATGCAATGATCTCGGGTTCGAGCTTGCGCATCTCCTCCTGGCCGATGCCAATCAGGCTGCCGGCAAAATACAGGTTGTCGCGGCCGCTGAAATCGGGATGAAAGCCAGCGCCCAACTCCAGAATGGCGGTGATGCGGCCCGAGCGCTCAATGGAACCTGTAGACGGCTGCATGGTGCCGGCCAGCAGCTTGAGCAGCGAGCTTTTGCCCGCGCCGTTGTCGCCCACCACGCCAATGCACTGGCCGCGCCCCAGACTGAAGCTGACATCGCGCAGCGCCCAGTGGCTGCGGTGCATGGCCCGGCCCGTCAGCAGCGCCTTGACGCGCTGGCGCGGTGAGTCGTAGAGCTTGTATTCCTTGCCCAGATTCTTGACCACCAGCACCGCAGGAGCCTCTTGCGTCTTTGCCATCTGCACGCCCGTCATAGCCAGTCCACCAGCTGGTCACGGCTGCGCCGCACCAGCACATTCACCACCACGGCAAGCAGTGCAATCCACACCGCGCTCACCACCCAGACCTGCATTTCCGGCCACTGGCCTTGCAACAGTGCCGACTGGTAGCCCATCACATAGGACGCCATCGGGTTAAGCCACAGCAGCCAGCGCCAGCCCTGCGGAAACATCGTAATCGGAAACAGGATGGGGGTCAGGTAGATACCCACCGACAATGCAAAACCCACCAGCTGCACGGTGTCGCGCAGGGCGGCGGCAAAGATCGCCAGCGCATAGGACAGCAGCAAGGTCATCAGCAGCTGCATCGCCATCAGCGGCAGCAAGGCAAGCACCCCCCACTGCAGATGGTGCACGGGGATATAGCACAGCGCCAGCAGCAGCATCAGCGGCCCGAAGATCCAGGAGCTGGCCAGCACCGAGCGCACCGGGAACAGCACCGGTGGCAGCGGATTCTTCTGCAGGATGGAGCCCGCCTCCAGCAAGCTGCCCATGCCCCGCGAGACCGCATCGCAAAACGCCATCCAGGGCAGCGCGCCCACAATCAGGAAGGTGCCCACCGCATGGCTGGATGCACCCTCTCCCAGCCGCATCGCGAACACGATGTCGAACACCAGGTAGTAGGCCGCCACGGACAGCAGCGGCTGCAGATAGGGCCAGATGACGCCCAGCGCGGTGCCGGCATGGCGTGCCGCTACCTCGCGGCGTGTCATCACGCCGATCAGCGCGCGGGCGTTCCAGACCTCTTGGATACTGTGCAGAAAGGTGCGCATCAAAGTTCGATATTGAAAGACAAAGCGCCCATGAAAAAAGGAGAAGGCCATTTCAGCCTCCTCCTTGCCCCATCGGCAGTGACTAGCGATTATTTTGCCTTATATTGCGCCAAGAACGCTTCCAAGGCTTTTTCATCAAACTTGGCCTTGCTGGTGACCTTCTCGACTTCGGCCTCGCGCGCAGCCTGCAAGGCCTTTTGCGTGAATTGCTTCTCCAGTTCAGGGCGCGCTTCTTCAAAGGTCTTCTGCACCGCGGGCTTGCGCTCGATGAACTTGATCACATGGTAGCCAAACTGGCTCTCCACCACAGGAGCGAACTCGCCGGGCTTGCTCAGCGCAAAGCCGGCCTTCTCAAACTCGGGCACCATCCGGCCACGGGCGATGAACCCCAGATCACCGCCACGTGCAGCGCTGCCAGGGTCTTCAGAGTTGTCCTTGGCCAGCTGCGCAAAATCTGCGCCAGCCTTCGCTTCGGCCAGCAGCTTCTCTGCCTTTTGCTTGGCTGCATCCGTCTTGCCCTTGACCAGGATATGTGCCAGATGCACTTCTTCAGGCGTCGCCATGCTGTCCTTGTTAGCAGCGTAGTGCGCCTTGATCTGCGCCTCGATCAACTTCGGATCAGGCGCGTGTTGGGCATTGAATTTGGCCAGATAGGCATCCGAGATCACCTTGTCCGCAGCGATGCGCGCGGCGGCGGCCACCTGGGGGTCATCTGCCACACCCACAGAGCGCGCATGGGCTGCCATGGCACGGCGGACAAAGAGAGCATGCACCATCTGCTGCACGCCATCCTTGTTGGCCAAAAATGAATCACGCATCTCTGCTGGCAAGCGCTGTGCTTCCGCCTGGATGTCAACCACCTTCACCTCAGCGCCGGGCACGCCCGATACCAGCACAGGGCTGTCGCTGGAGGCCGCCGAGGCCGTCATGGCCAACACACTCAACACGATGCCCACAGGGGCAAAAAACATACGGTTACGCATTCACAGTCCTACTGGCAAAAGAAGCAGCATAACAAATCAAGCTGGATCTCGCTGTGCTCTGGATGGGACAAATATTCCAAAAATGTAAAAAGGGCAGAGATTGCTCTCTGCCCTTTGGCTGATTCTCTCAGTACTTCAAACTTAGGCCTTACGGCCAAAGGGTGAATTACTTGGAGAAACGGTGTGGCCAGGTGATACCGTAGGTACCGCTGAAGCCGTTAGCTGCGCCACCGGAGTTGGTCAGCTTGATGAACGAGGAACCCACCACTGGCAGCGGACGGGTGTAGTTCACTTGGCCCCAACCGTTTTCGTAGGTCACAGCAGCGGTCTGACGAGCCACCGTAGCACCCAGCACGGAAGTGCCGGTGTCCTTGAATGCCAACACGTTCACTTCGCCGCACAGCGAGATGATCTTGGCAGTGCCGGGAGAGATCACAGCGCCGTTACGCACGGAAGATTCTTCACGGTCGTAGAAGGTGTTGCTGGTGGTGGTCACGCAGATGTTGCCATCGGTATCAACAGTGGTGGAGCCAGCATCGAAGAATCGGGCGCCGCCAGCGGTCACAACCAGTGGGTTGAACACGCGGTATTGCTTAGCATCGGTAGCAGCGTAGTTTGCACCAACGCTGTAACGACGGGTAGGCATCGACAGAACCCAGTCAGTCTTCGCTTGGATCAGGGTATCGGTAGCGAACTGGTTAGACACACCGGTGTTAGCCACTGCTTGGGTCAGCAGCGAAGCTTGCTCTTCAGGCGTTGCGGTGGAGGTCAGGTAAGGGGTAGACAGATCTGGGAAGTCATAGTTCACAGCAGCAACCAAGTTGACTGCTGGGCTGTTGTCAGCAAACACAGCACCAGTGGTCTTGAACAATGGATCAGCAGTGTACAGATCGTTGTTCAGGCCGGTGGACTGGTTGTCCTGTGGGAATGCCACGAACTTGCCGCGAGCGTTTGCACCTGCGTCGTCCACAGCCTTGATAGCGGTAGCAGCACCGGAGAACGTGGTGGTTTGGGCCACGTTCAGGATGTACCAGTCGCCGGTCAGTTGGCCGGTAGGCGTGTCGTAACCCAGGGTTGCAGCGGCCGATTCGGTCGTTGGGTTGATCGCCAGGGTACGCTCCAGCACCGAGTCAGCGCAAGCAGGCGCGCCGTTGGCAGCGTGCTTGATGGTCTTGAACAGATCGGAACCTGGCTTCACGTCAGCCATGTTCAGGATTTCGACGTAGCCTTCCTTCGTGTTGTTCACACGCTTTTCGGCGGTCCAGCCATTGGCCAGACGGTCTTGCACGAAGCTGACCTTTTGACCGTGGATGTTGGGGTACGTGCAGCTGTTGTCAGCCGTCATGAAGTACGAACCATTGGCATCAGCTTGCACCGAACCGGTCCACACGTCGTAAGGCGACAGGAACACGGTAAAGTCCAAGATATCGTCAGAGTTGGCAGCGCCACGGAAACGAACCTTCAGAGCCTTGCCGTTGGTGGTATCGGTGTTCACAACGTGGAACACGGACATGTTGTCATTTTGCGTGGTGAAGTAAGGAACCACCAAAATGTGACCCACGCCGCCTTCGGACTGCTCGAACTTGGTTGCCGTAGGGGCAGTGAAAGTTTGAGCGGAAGCAGCACCAGCAAAACCGCCAATCATGGCAGCAATGCTCAGAGCCAGAACATTTTTCTTCATAAACACACTCCAGTTAAAAAAAGTTAGTCAGCGCAACTACCACGATTGTTTACGCTAAGAAATAATAGCATAGCGCTTCCGCGGTTTGCAAAGCAAGCGCCCTGTTTTTTTGCAGTGCCTGTTGAGTATTTACAACAATCATCGCATTCCAGGCGGCCCACTGAGCTTGGCAATGGGCTCAGGGCTCCAGATAGAGTCGCCACTGACCGTCTTCGAGCAACCAAGTTTGCTTCGAATACATATCAATGGTACCCAGATTTTTCCCGATCAGCGGCGGTTTGACCTTCAAATTGACACCCACATCGCACTTTTCCGCGTCGCACTTGACATCATGGATCTCGGCGGATTGCGCAAAAGTGCCGGGAAAGGCCTTCTTGTATTGCTCCAGCGTGCGCGCCTTTTGGTATGCCGCATTGGTATAGGCATAGGCGGCCGCATGGTCGCCTTGGATCCGGGCGTTGGTAAAAGCCAACGCGTTTTTGGCGACAACCTCTTCAGGCGTTGCAGGCTGCAAGCTCGCACAGCCCACTACGGCCGCGGCGGCTCCGATTGCAAACAAAACTTTCGCAGACTGAATCATCACGTTAGAGGTCATTTTCAATATCTTTACAACAGAGTTCATTACTGTGCCTGCGCAGGCTGCACAGGGGCAACACGGGATGCAGGGGCGGGAGCATTGTTGGCACGTATCAACAGGTCGTCGTCGTTCAAGCCACGCAGGCGGTCACGCAGCTCTTCGCTGACCTCACGGACATCCACATCGGTACGTACCACACGAGGCGTCATCACTAGCAGAAGTTCCGTGCGCCTGGAGTTTCTGGTGGTGGAGCTGAAGGCTTTGCCGATGATAGGAATGTCCTTCAACAAAGGAATGCCCGAGTTGATATCTTCATTCTGGTCTTTGATCAAGCCGCCCATGACGATCGACTCACCAGAACGCACCGCCAGCTTGCTGGTCAGTTGGCGGTTGGAGAACTTGGTCTGTTGCGACGCGGTGTCGAGGCCGGCGGTATCGATGACCGACTGGTCGATCAGCAAACTGACCATATTGCCGGAATTGACCGAAGGCGTGACATTCAGGATCACCCCCGTATCCTTGAGCTGGTAGTTGTCCGACAAGTAGCTGTTGGTGGTGATGTAGCTGCTGACCTTGACAGGGACCTGCTCACCAACCGAGATGGTTGCAGGGTGGTTGTCCATCACCATCACCGACGGGCTGGACAGCATCTTCACCTGTGTCTGGCCTGCAATAGCGCTCAAACGTGCGGCAATGTTGTCACCACTGAACAGCGAATAGGTGAAGGTCCCAGCCACCGCGCCATTGTTGGCACTGGCGCCGGTTGCCGACAAGCCGCCCAAATTGCCAATCCCGGAATAGTTGCGGCCGCTGCCGCCAAGGCCGCTATTGCGGAACAACCACTCCACACCATATTGCAAGTTGTCATTGAGCGACACCTCAATGATGCTGGCCTCAATCAACACCTGGATAGGCGCCACATCCAAGCGCTTGAGCGATGCCTCAATCTTGCGGAACTGCGAGCCGGTGGCCCAGACCAGGATGGTGTTGTTGAATTCATCGGCCACTACACGGATATCGCCAATCGCGGTGGCCGTGATGGTCGGTGTACCGCCTTGTTGCTGGGCGTTTCCGGTATTGCCAAATCGGTTGGCATTGCCGCTATTGCCGAATCCAGAAGAAAAACCGGAGGTGCTGCCAAAGTTGTTGAACCCGCCGATACGGTTATTGTTATTGTTATTGATGCCGTTCAGACCTGGCGCAACCCCAGAAGTCATATTGCCGCTAGCACCCTGCTGGCCACCAAAGATGCCATTGAGCACCTGCGCCAGGTACTTGGCATTGCCGTTTTGCACGCGGTAGACATAGAGCTCGGGCTCACTGCCGCCGTAACCTGGCACATCCAGGCGACGAATCCAGCGTTCGGCTTCGTCCAGATAGGAGGCACGCGGCGTGATCACCATCAGCGCATTGAGGCGCGGGATGGGCAGCACGCGCAGCGCACCAAACAGCGGGTTGGAATCGCCCAGCGAGGTCAGCAGTGCGGCAGCGGCGGCCGCATTGCCGCTCAGCTGGTTATTGCCTCCCCCACTGGCAGCGGCGCCAGTCGCCTGGCCGGGGCGGCGCGCAGCGGCAGCGCTCGCAGGGCCACCCGCAATGCCTGCAGACCCGGCAGCGCCTTGGCCCTGCGCTGCCTGGCCACCGCCGCCATTGACCATTTGCAGCGCCGCACTGACTTCTTCAATCGAGGCGTGCTTGAGCGGATAGATGCCCACCGACATGCCCTTGAGCAGGTCCACATCAAAGGTCTTGACCATCTCCATCCAGCCTTCGGACTGGGTCCGCGTGCCTTGCATGATCAGCACATTGCGCACGGTATCCACCTTGATGAGGGCCTCTGCCGGGATGATGGGCTTGAGGATATTGGACATCTCCGTGGCGCCAATGTATTGCAGCGGCACCACGATCACGCCGTAGCCGGGCGCCATGCTGCCGGGAGCCCCGGCCATGCGCACATTGCCCACCAGGCTGCGCAGTACCTCGGGCTTGCCCACCTGGTAGGTGCCGCGGGCATCGCGCACCATCGCCAGGCCGTTGGCCTGCAGCGCCGCCTCCAGCAGGAAGACTGCCTTGTCCGGGTCGATCGGCTTCGGTGTCGTCAAGGTCACCGTGCCCTGCAGCGGCGGGTGCATCACATAGTCGATCTTGAGGATATCGCCCAGTACGGTGCGAACCACCTCGGCCACTGGTGCTTCCTCAAAGCGGAAGCTGACGGGTGCGCCGGCGGCAACGGGAGCGGACTTGTCGATATTGAGCAGTTTGTCCGTGCCACGCATCACGCGCGGCTCGGTCGACTCCTCCTCCTCATCTCCGCCCTTCTTGGGGCTGATCATGATATTGGGCGCTTGCAGTACCGGCAGCTGAGCACCTGCTTGTGCTGCAGGCGGGGCAGACGGCTGCGGCGCAGCGGTTTGCGCATGGAGCGGCAGCAGCATGCCCATCTGGCCCAGTGCGACCACCAGTGCAGTCTTGAAAAATACGGGAGACTTCATGGTTCTAACCCTAGGATCTATCTATATATAGGGATTGCCGCGCTCAAGGGCGCTGGGCAGCGGAAGTGCCGCCGATGCTCGCACGGCGACGGGGTGTTGGGGAATCGGCGCCAGTGGGCGGCTGCCCGATCTGCGCGGGCATCGCCCTTTGCGGCACAGCGGGCTCGGCGGCAGGCGTATAGCCCTGCTGCAGCTTGCCCTTTTGCAAGGCAATTTCCTTGGTCACGCCATCGCGGGTGAAATACACCCGGTTATCAGCGACCGAGCTCAAGGTCCAACCGTCCAGCGTGCCACGCAGCGGCAGCGACTTGTCCTTACCCTGGAACTTGATGATGATGCCGCCGCTCTTGCCATCCTCGCCGATGTAGACGCCACTGAGCACGGCATCGGCCAGGTAATCAGGCGGAGGAGGAGGCGCCTCGGCGGCCGCCACAGGGGGTGGTGGCGGGGGCCGCCGGCTTAAAGAAAACAGGGGGCGATCCAACATGGCCAGAAACTGGCTATGGTCCATCGGCTGCGCCTTGCCCAGACGAGGGATGACACCATCGAGATTGGCCTTTTGTCCTCTGGGTACCGTCCAGTGGACATTCTTGATCCCGCCACTGGGTGAGAACCACATCCAGGCCAGCACCAACACCAACACAATATTGGCCGCTACCAAAATGGCACTTGTATGGCGCTTCATGGACGCTCCCTCAAAACGCTCAAGGTCATCTGGAGAGTCAGCCGCGGCGCCAGCTTCTCATTCATCACCTGCAGGGTCCCCTGGTTTCTGACTTCCACATCGGCCAGCAGCATCACCGGCAACTGCTCGTTCAATACCGCCAGTGCACTGTCCACGGCCAGCAGATCCCCTTCGGCCCGCACCGACAAGGGGATACGGTCAAAGCCCTTTTCTTCCTTGGCAGGCAGCACCTGGCTGCTGACCACCGTCAACCCTGCCGTGGTCAACAGGCTGCGCACCTTCTGCTGCACCGCATTGCCGGTCTGGGCCACATCCTGGCTGCCTGGGTAAATATAGTCAGCGCGGATCTGCAAGGCGCGCTCGAGCGACTGGTCAATTTCCTCACGCTGCAGGTCAAGACCTCGCAGCCGTGCATAACGGGGCTCGAACTCCGACAGGCGCGCCTGCGCCCACAGATGCTTGCTGACGACATAGCTGCCCAGCGCCACCAAGGGCAGCAGCACCAGCAATGCGGTGGCCACTAGAATCAGCAGCTCTTTACGATTTGGACGGTTCGCGATCATGGATTTTTCCCTCCTTGCTCGGCAGCAGGAGGGGGAGACGAAGGTTTGCTTCCCCCCAGACTGGGGCCCGACTTGGTACCCCCCAGGGTCGGGCCAGACTTGCCGCCGCCGACACTGGCCTTAGGTGGCACCCTGGTATCCGTACCGGGAGAGGCAGCAGGCGCGCCTGGGGCGGTCGCAGCCGGTGACGTGGGTGCTGGCGCTGCAGGCGACCCGCCCTCTGCAGCTGGCGCAGCAGCAGCGGGCTGCACAGGCTCTTGCTTGGCCGCAGCCTCCGCTTCCAGCACCGTCTTGGGACCAAAGACCTTGGCATCCAGCCCCAACTCGATGGTGAAGCTCTCTTTATTACCGCCACCCATGCGCGTGGCAGCGCTGGGCGCACGCACGTCCTTGACGCCATCCTGGTTGCTCAGCTTCTGCATCAAGGCCGAGGCATTCTCGGTCAAGCCAGAGATCGTCACCTTGCTGCCCTGGATGCGGGCCGATTGCAGCGCCGTATCATCGGGCAGCACCTTGGTCAGCATGCTGAGCACCTGGACCCCATCAATGCGCTCAGCCAGCAACTCCGACAGCCCGGCGACCTTGTCGGCACTCTGGATCAGCGATTCGCGTTTGGCCACCACATCGGCGGTCTTGGCGGCCATGCCCTCATAGGCATGGGTTGCCTCGATCGCGCGCAGGCGCAGCTGCGCCGTAGGGGTGCCTGCAATCGCAGCGAGCAGCAGCAAGGCGAGCGCAACGCCACTCACATTCCACCACAGCCGCTTGCGGCCCCAGGCGTAACGGGCGTGTTCACCAAAGCCCTGGAACACCACCGGGTTGCGCTCCGGAGCAAACACCCATACCTCGGGCTGCTCCAAGGATTCGGCCTTGGTCTGCCCCTTGAGCGTTTGCAGGTGCAACTGCTCCGCAACCCGGGCCTGCAGATAGGGCTCGGTCTGGGTTCTGGAGGCCAGCACCACCAGCAATTTGACCGCCTTGCTGCTGCGGCTCAGCTCGGTGTAACCCCAGAGCAGGTCGTCTGCGGCAAAGGGGCTGATCGCCTGCACTTCCAGCTCGGCAGCGCTGGCGCAATCCTGGGGATCCAAGGCTGGCAGCGCCACCGTCTTGCGCAGCACCATGTGCTCGGGCAGCTCCACCGCCCAAAACGCAGGCTCCCGCCCGGGCTTGGCCACTGGCTGGCCGCTCTCCCATACCACGGTGGGAGCGCCTTCGGCAGGCACCAGGCGCAGCATCTGCTCGGGCCGCAACCATGACAGCGGCGGCCACTGCGGCGCCCTGCGCCATGTCTTTAAAACATCGGCCTTGAGCTGGTTCAGATCCAGCCCAAAAAAGCGCGATTCAGTTGAAATTGCCATAAGGGTTCTTTGCTTCGATCAGGATGCTGGCTGCAGCATCTGGCGCGCCTCAAACGTGTACCAGGGCAGGCCGTCGCGCGTTCTGGCCCCAAAGTACACACTGCGATCTACGAGAAAAATACGGCCATCGGCCATCGGTACCTGGGCGGTTATCCGGTAACGGCGTTGCGCCCCGCCGGGTCGCGCCAGGTTGGCGTCCAGGCCCGTCGTATCCAGACCGGTCTGGCCGGATCCACGCGATGCGGCAATGCGGGCGGCAATACCCTCGTCCCCATTGGCCAGCACCCGCAGCACCTGGGGAGGCGCTGCCAGCGGATTGACCGTGGCACCTCCCGAGCCGGTGGTGGACGCGGTGATCAAGGGCGCGAGTCTAGCATAGAGGTCGTAATCGATTCCGGGCACCTGCATCAGGTCTTCTATCGCCTCAAAACGCTCAGGGCGGCGGCCATCGAGCGACGCGCGCTCGCGGCGATCGAGCACCGCCACGGCGAGTTCCTGGGCTGCAGATTCGGGCAGTCCGCCACCGACGCTCATCAGGGCCGTCAACAGCGGCAGCGATGCGCCATTGATATTGATCAGGCCATTGAGCGGCATCACACTGACCGCCACCTGCGCGCCCTGGTAGTTGACCGAGGTTTCGGTGGTCTCCTGCAAGATCGTGCGGTCGGCCGACAGCTGCTGCAGCACCATGACCACGGCCGCATCGCCCACGGCCTGCGCGGTCACCTTATCCTTGGCAACGCCCACCATCTTGGCTTCCTGGCGTACCACACCACTGACGCCCGTGACCATCAGGCTCAATGCCGCGACCAGCCAAAGCACGGCGATCAAGGCCATCCCCTGCTGGGAGGGTGCTGTGGCCGTGCGGCGTTGTACCTGCAAGCGCATCATCCGTTCGAGCCTCCCAGGCTCGCGCCGCCACCACCACCTCGAGGATCCCCCGCGGGCATCACGCGCAACTGCACCACCACCGGTGCCAGCACCATGGATTCGGTGGACATCACCACCTGCACCGCCTGCGGCAGCCGGTCCACCGCGCCCCAGTCGCTGCCCCATTGCGGCGGGTCAATGGCCCCATCCAGGTACTGGAAAGACAGCCCTGTTGCATGCTGCAGCAGCGGATAGGTCTGCGCTCCGCCCCAGTCGGGCAGGGTCTGCTGGTCGATCCAGGGCAGGTAGCTCAGAATGACGGCCGGCGCGCCGTCGTAGCTGCCCATCGCCAGCCGGAAATGGTAGCGGCCACCGACGCCGTAACGTGCCGGCATCACCCCCACCCAGGTCATCGACTGGCCTGCGCCTTCAAAGAAAAACGCCGAGGGCGTGGCACTGAGCATGCCTTGCTGCTGCAGCCCCTGCACCCGTTTGGCGGAGATGCGGCCCAGTACGGCGCGCAAAAAATCGGTGCTGGCGCGCGACTCGTCCATGCGCTCGAGCCGGTTGTCGATGCTGGTCTCCGTCCGGCCCATGGTGCCCATGGCGCCGGCCAAGCCCAGCACGATCAGTGACAGCAAGGACATGGCCACCAGCATCTCCACCAGCGTGAAGCCAGAGGCTGGACGGCGCAGGCCATGCAAGCGGCGCGCAAAGAAATACGGGGGAATGCGGCTCATCCTGGTGGCACCACATTCTCGGCCGGGTCGGGCGGCCGGCGCTGCGCACGCAAGGTCGTGAGCTCAAATACACGCGCGCGCTCGCCCTCGGCCCAGTGCACGCTGATGTGGACCTCGTGCAACACGGGGATGTTCGGGCTCTCGTCCACGCCGGTCTTGAATGGCGCGCTTTGCACGCTCCACTGGTAGCCATTGCTCTGGCCCGATTCGTTCCAGCCGCTTTCGTAGACCGAGTCGCGCGAGTCCATAATGGACTGCGCCAGTTGCACCGCGTACTGGTAGCGGTCGAGATCGCCGACGCTGCGCGCATTGCTGCCCGTGGCGCGGTAGATCATGCCCAGCGAGATTGCCATGATGGACAGCGCCACCAAAATCTCCAGCAAGGTCATGCCTTGCTGCTGGCGGGGCCGCAGGGACAGAGACGACAGCGCCCTCATTGGAACAAGGGCTCCTGCGTGACGCGGCCCGAGAGCCAGTCCACCCGCAAACGCGTGCCGGCGCCGTTTTTGCGCAGAATCTCCACGCTGCCGCCAGTGGAGCCCCCCGAGGCCAGAAACACAATCGAGGCCGAGCTGTTGGGCACAAACTCGCGGTCTGCGACCGTGGTGCGCAGATCGACGGTCTCGGGAATCTCCTTTTCCGCGCCCGCATAGCCATAGTGCCTCGTCTGCAGGTCCACGGTAAAGCGCACCGGCTCGCCTTGCGAGACGGCGGTATACCGGGCCGAGCGCAGCTGACTGATCATCGTGCGCACGGTGTCGCGGTACTGCACCCCGTCTTTCAGCCGGTCATAGGCGACCGGCGCCATCGCCACCACCAGGGCCATGATGGCGAACACCACCATCAACTCGATCAAGGTAAAGCCTTGATGGGCTGCTGGGCGCTGCATAACGCGTGGGTGTCGGCGCAGCCATGGCAAGGCAGTCGGCACGGGGATTCCTGGTCAGACCGGAAAAGTGGCAGATGCCGGTTTACTGGGCGTTGCGCACGTCGGCGGCTTCGCCTTCGCCCCCGGGCTGGCCATCAGCGCCCAGCGACAGGATGTCTACCCGGCCGCCGTTGTAGCTGTAACGGTAGGGGTTGTTCCAAGGGTCATTGGGCACGCCACCCGACAGATAAGGGCCGTTCCAGCCGCGCACATTGCCCGGCTGCTTGGCCAGCGCGTCCAGACCTTCTTCGGTGGTCGGGTAGCGGCCGGTATCGAGCTTGAAAATATCCAGCGCCTTTTGCAAGTCGGCAATCTGCACGCCGGCGGTCTTGGATTTGGCGCCGCCCAATTGGCTCAGCACCTTGGGGCCCACCAGGCCAGCCAGCAGCGTCAGGATGGCCAGCACCACCAGCAGTTCGATCAGCGTAAAACCACGGCTTTTGCGTGGCGTCTTTTGGGTGAAAAAGGCCTTCATGGCGGGCTCTCCTTGCAGTATTAAAAATTAAGCAGCCAGATCGTTGACGGACAGAATGCCCATCAAGATAGACACAATGATGGAAGCAATCATGATGCCCAGCACCAGGATCAGCACTGGCTCGATCATGGTCAGGGCGCGTTTGATGCCGGTTTCCACCTCACGGTTCAAAATATTCGACAGCTCCAGCATCATCGAGCCCAGGCGGCCGGTCTCTTCACCGACGCGCACCAGGTTCACAGCCAGCGGCTCGAACACCGTAGTCGTGTTCATCGCCTGCACCATCTTGCCGCCCTCTTTGACAATGGGCGGTATCTTGGCCAGCTCGGCCTGGATCAGGCGGTTGCTGACCGTATCGGTCGCGATATGCAGTGCGGTGAGCAAGGGCACACCATTGCCCAGCAAGGTGCCCAGCGAGCGCGAATACAAGGTCAGCTGATACTTGAGCGCCAGGCGCCCCAAAATCGGCATGCGCAGCAACACGCCCTGCCACCACAACCGGCCCTTGGGCGAACGCAGCCAGCTGCGCATCACATAGACCACAGCGGCACCACCCAGTAACACCACCCAACCGTTCTTGCGGAACACCTGGCCGATGGTCATCACGATCTTGGTGGGCGTGGGCAGTGCATCGCCCATGTCGGTGAACAGCTTCTCGAACTGCGGCACCACAAAGCCCAGCATCGCGATCAGCGACAGAATGGCCACGGCCACGAGGATCATCGGGTAGATGGTGGCCGAGACCACGCTTTCCTTGAGCGCACGCTGGCGTTCTAGGTGTTCCACCAGGCGCTGCAGCACGGCCGACATCTGGCCACTGGCCTCGCCAGAGCGCACCATGTTGATGTAGAAATCGCCAAACAGCTCCTGGTGCACCATCAGCGCCTTGGACAGCGGCACCCCGCCCTTGACTGCTTCGAGCACGCCGGTCAGCAGCTCGCGCATGCTGTCCTTGAAGGCCATGTCGATCAGCACGCGCAGCGCGTTATCCAGCGCTAGGCCGGCCTTGAGCATGATCGACAGCTCCGAGGTCATCGCCAGCACATCGGCGGCCTTGGCCGGGCCCTTTTGCGACTTGGGCGCCTTGGCCTTGCCAATCGCACTGGCTGCCGCCGGCTTGGCCCCTGCGGCCTTGGCGCCCGCTGGCATCAGCGCGGCAGCGTCCACCGCATCGACAATGCGCACCGGCGTGAGCTTTTGCGCGCGCAGGTGCTTTTGCACCGCAGCGGCATTGGGCGCTTGGAAAGTGCCGCGAACCTGCTCGCCCGCGGAATTGATCGCGTGCCAGGCAAAATCAGCCATCGATCTGGTCCTGGGTGACGCGGGCGACTTCGTCCAACGTGGTCATGCCGGCGGCCACCTTGCGCAGGCCGTCCTCGTGCAGGCTCAGCATGCCGGATTTGGCCGCCAGGTTGAACAGCTCGTTCGAGTCCTTGCCCGCATTGATCGCATTGCGCATCGGCTCGTCGAGCACAAACAGCTCGTGGATGCCGGTACGGCCCTTGTAGCCGGTCTGGCGGCATGCATTGCAGCCCACGGCGCGGTAAATCACTTGGCCTACTTCGCTGAAGCGCGCCAGGCCGGAGCGCTTGCGCACCTCTTCGCCCGGCTCGTAGGCCTCTTTGCAATTGCCGCACAAGGTACGCACCAGGCGCTGGGCCAGCACCCCATTGACCGAGGAGGTGATCAGGTAGCTCTCCACCCCCATGTCCTGCATACGGGTGATGGCACCGGCGGCGGTGTTGGTGTGCAAGGTCGACAGCACCAAGTGACCCGTCAGCGCCGACTGCACCGCGATCTGCGCGGTTTCGCCATCACGCATTTCACCGATCATGATGATGTCCGGATCCTGGCGCAGGATGGAGCGCAGCGCATTGGCAAAGGTCAGGTTGATCTGGGCATGCACCTGGATCTGGTTGATCCCTTCGAGCTGGTACTCGACCGGGTCTTCCACGGTGATGATCTTGTTCTCGAGCGCATCGATCTTGGACAGCGCCGCATACAAGGTGGTGGTCTTGCCCGAGCCGGTCGGCCCGGTCACCAGCAAAATGCCGTGCGGGCGGCCCAGCAGGTCGTTGAACTTGGACAGCGTGTCCTTGGCAAAGCCCATGGTTTCGAGCTGCAGCCGCACGCTGGCGCGGTCCAGCACCCGCATTACGATGCTCTCGCCATGCACGGTGGGCACGGTGGAGACACGCAGGTCGAGCTCGCGGCCCTTGACGCGGGTCTTGATGCGGCCGTCCTGCGGCAGGCGGCGCTCGGCAATATCCAGATGCGCCATCAGCTTGACGCGCGAGCCGACAGCGGCCGACAGGCGCGGCGGCACGAGCTCACCGGGGTGGATCACACCATCGACCCGGTAGCGCACATGCAGGCCGTCGTCAAAAGGCTCCAGGTGGATATCGGAGGCGCGCAGATCGGTCACCTTGCCGATGATGCTGTTGACCAGGCGAATCACGGGTGCCTCGCTCGCCAGGTCCTTCAGATGCTCGACAAAGTCGCCCACATCGGAGCCATCGCCAAACATGTCATCGCCGTCGTCCTCTTCGGCTTCGGGCTCGGGCTCCTGCAGCGCCTTTTCAATATCGGCCTGCAGCGCCAGGTGCGGGCGAATCTGTAGCCCGGTCGACATCTGCAGCGCCTTGATGACGAACGGGTCCTGGGGCGAGGCCATCGCCACATCCAGCACGCCATCCTGCAACTGCAAGGGGAAGACATGCTGCGAATGCTGGAACTCGGGCATCAGGCCCGGCACGCTGATCGCCTCGGCGGGGAAATCGGTGCCCAAGGTGAAAGGAATCTGCAGCTGGGTTGCCAGCGTGTGCATCAGGTCCAGCTCGGAGACCAGGCCCAGCTGCACCAGCACCTGGCCGATGAGGCTGCCCATCTCCTGCTGCGCCTGCAGCGCACGCTCCAGATCGCGTGGCGACAGCTTGCCCGCCTGCACCAGCATCTCGCCCAGCAAAGGGCGGCGCCCGGGCTGTGTGGCCAGGGCTGCATCGCTGAAATCGTCAATGGTGCTGGTGCTCATGCGTTTATGGTCTCAAATGCCTATGGCAGGCGTGGTATCTATCCCCTTAGCCTATAGGGCACCCAGTGTAGGCGCCAGGCATGGGAGACATTTGGTAGGAAAAGCAAACTCAGGCAAAAACATCGGCCTCGGCAAAGGCCTTGCCCTGCTGGTCCTTGGACGACAGCTGCGGCTCCAGACCGTTCAACTGCCAGTCGATCGACAATTGCGCATCATTCCAGATAATGCAGCGCTCGTGGGCCGGCGCGTAGTAGTCCGTTGTTTTGTAGAGGAACTCTGCCGTCTCGCTGAACACCACAAAGCCATGGGCAAAGCCCGGCGGCACCCACAGCTGGCGTTGGTTGTCCTCGCTCAGCTCGACGGCCACCCATTGGCCAAAGCTGGGTGAGCTTTTGCGGATGTCAACGGCCACATCCAGCACCCGGCCCTGCACCACCCGCACCAGCTTGCCCTGGGCCTGTTCCAGCTGGTAGTGCAGGCCGCGCAGCACACCGCGGCTGCTCTTGCTGTGGTTGTCCTGCACAAAGTCATAGTGCTGGCCCACCGCCGCATCAAAGGCCTTCTGGTTGAAGCTTTCAAAGAAAAAGCCGCGCGTGTCGCCAAACACCTTGGGCTCGATGATCTTGACGTCGGGCAGCGCCGTGTCGATGGCTTGCATGCCTTTACTCCTTGGGCTCGTGCAGCAGGCGCTGCAGGTACTGGCCGTAACCGTTCTTGGACAACGGCTTGGCCAGCGCGGCCAGTTGCGCGTCGCCGATATAGCCGCTGCGCCAGGCAATCTCTTCCGGGCAGGCAATCTTCAGGCCCTGGCGGCTTTCCAGCGTGGCGATGAACTGGCCCGCATCCAAGAGACTGTCATGCGTGCCGGTATCGAGCCAGGCATAGCCCCGGCCCATGATCTCAACGCTCAGCTGGCCCTGCTCCAGGTAGAGGCGGTTCAAATCGGTGATCTCCAGCTCGCCGCGTGGTGAGGGCTGGAGGCTCTTGGCCAGATCCACCACCTGGCTGTCGTAGAAATACAGGCCGGTCACCGCATAGTTGCTCTTGGGCTTGGCCGGCTTTTCTTCCAGCGACAGCACCTTGCCCTGCTTGTCAAAGTCGGCCACGCCATAGCGCTCGGGGTCGGTCACATGGTAGGCAAAGACACTGGCGCCCGCGTCGCGCTGCATCGCGCTGGCCAGCAGCTTGTGGAAATCATGGCCGTAGAAGATGTTGTCGCCCAGCACCAGCGCGCTCGGCGCACCGGCCAGGAAGCTCTCACCAATCAAAAAGGCCTGCGCCAGCCCATCGGGGCTGGGTTGCACCGCGTATTCCAGGTGAATGCCCCACTGGCTGCCATCGCCCAGCAGCTGCTCAAAGCGCGGCGTGTCCTGCGGCGTGCTGATGATCAGGATCTCCTTGATCCCCGCCAGCATCAAGGTGGTCAGTGGGTAATAGATCATCGGCTTGTCGTACACCGGCAGCAGCTGCTTGCTGACCGCCAGGGTGGCCGGGTGCAGGCGGGTGCCGGAGCCGCCCGCCAAGATGATGCCTTTGCGTGCTTGCACTGTCATGTTCAGAGAATCTCCTGCAGCATGCGCTGCACGCCGGTCTGCCAGTCAGGCAAATCCAGCACAAAGCGCTGCTGCAATTTGTGGGTGTTCAAACGGGAATTGTGGGGGCGGCGCGCCGGTGTTGGGAAGGCCGAGGTGTCGACCGCCTGCACCTCCTGCGCGGTCAGATTCAGCGCCGGGTTGATCTTGCGCGCCGTCTCCAGCACAAAGCGGGCATAGCGGTTCCAGGTGGTTTCGCCACCGGCCACCAAGTGGTAGATGCCGCTCAGGCCGTCACCCGATGCCATGGCGGTGCGCAGCGCATGCGCGGTCACATCGGCGATCAGGTCAGCACCGGTGGGCGCACCCCACTGGTCGTCGATGACGGCCAGCTTGTCGCGCTCCTGCGCCAGGCGCAGCATGGTCTTGGCGAAGTTGCCGCCCCGCGCGGCATAGACCCAGCTGGTGCGAAAAATCAAATGATTGGCACCGCTGGCCGCAATCTGCTGCTCGCCTTCGAGCTTGGTCTGCCCGTAGACCGACAGCGGGCCGGTGGCCTGGTCCTCGCGCCAGGGCAGGTCGCCGCCGCCATCGAAGACATAGTCGGTGCTGTAGTGCACCAGCCAGGCGCCCAGCGCCTGGGCCTCGCGCGCCAGCACGCCCACGGCCTGGGCATTGATGGTGCGCGCAGCCTCGGGCTCACTCTCGGCCTTGTCCACTGCGGTGTAGGCAGCGGCATTGACGATCACATCGGGGGCCAGCGCACGCACGGTTTCGGCCAGTGCCTCGGGGCGCAGCAGGTCGCCGCACAGCGGGGTGCTGGCGCGGTCCAGCGCAATCACCTCGCCCAGCGGCAGCAGGCTGCGCTGCAGCTCCCATCCGACCTGGCCATTCTTGCCCAACAACAGTATTTTCATCGCATCGTCCTGTCAGGCGGTCCCGGTATACAGATGCCTGGCCCGCCCACAACCGCCATCAGGCGTACTGCTTGCTGACCCAGTCCTTGTAGTCACCCGACTGCACCTGGGCCACCCAATCCTGGTGGTCCAGGTACCACTGCACGGTCTTGCGGATGCCGCTGTCAAAGGTTTCAGCCGGCTTCCAGCCCAGTTCCTTCTCCAGCTTGCGCGCATCGATCGCATAGCGGCGGTCATGGCCGGGGCGGTCCTTTACATAGCTGATCTGCTCGGCGTAAGACTGGCCATCGGCACGCGGGCGCTGGGCGTCAAGCAGGCGGCAGACATGCTGGACGATCTCGATATTGGGCATCTCGTTCCAGCCGCCCACGTTGTAGGTCTCGCCCAGACGGCCCGCCTCCAGCACGCGGCGGATGGCGCTGCAGTGGTCCTTGACATAGAGCCAGTCGCGGATCTGCATGCCGTCGCCATACACGGGCAGGTTCTTGCCCGCCAGCGCGTTGACGATCATCAAAGGGATCAGCTTCTCGGGGAAGTGGTAGGGGCCGTAGTTGTTCGAGCAGTTGGTGGTCAGCACCGGCAAGCCATAGGTGTGGAACCAGGCACGCACCAGATGGTCGCTGGCCGCCTTGCTTGCGCTGTAGGGGCTGTTGGGCTCGAAGTTATGGGTTTCTGTGAAGGCCGGGTCGTCCTTTTCCAGGCTGCCGTAGACCTCATCGGTCGATACGTGCAGAAAGCGGAAACCGGTCTTGCGCTCGCCTTCCAGGCCACTCCAGTAGGCACGGGCGGCCTCCAGCAGGCGCAGGGTACCCACCACATTGGTCTGGATGAAATCCTCGGGGCCGTGGATCGAGCGGTCCACATGGCTTTCGGCGGCAAAGTGCACGATGGCGCGCGGCTGGTGCTCGGCCAGCAGGCGGTCGAGCAGCGCGCGGTCGCCGATATCGCCGTGCACAAAATGGTGGCGGCTGTCGCCCTGCAGGCTTTCTAGGTTGTGCAGATTGCCCGCGTAGGTCAACTTGTCGAGATTGACCACCGGTTCATCCGAACCCGCCAGCCAGTCCAACACAAAATTCGAGCCGATAAAGCCGGCGCCTCCGGTGACGAGAATCATGGTCAGTACAGGTAGTTCAACAAATAACCGTCCATTATCGCATTGCCCTTCTGCTGCACCAGCAGCCCGCTGGCAATAGAGGGCTATGTCTGTAAGCGCATGTGGCGCAGGTCTGCGTCAGCCCTTGGCGCCAAAGCGGCTGTGGGCAATATGCAGCAGGCCGTCAAAAATCAGGTTTTCGACCAGCTCAAAGGGCCGCGTCATGCTGGGCATCATCTTCCAGCCGGCGCCGCCTGTCATCACGCAGGCGGGCTCCTGGCCGCAGTGGGCCATCACATGCTGCACCATGCGCTCGACCGCACCGGCAATGGCATAGGTGCCGCCGCTGGTCAGTGCATCGCTGGTGTTGGTGGGAAATGGCCGCACCTCGCCGGTCGGCACATGCAGGCCAGCGGTGCCCGACTCCAGCGCCTTGAGCATGATGCCGTGGCCCGGCAAGATCAAACCGCCCAGAAACTTGCCATCGGCATCGATGGCTTCGACAGTGACCGCCGTACCCACCATGACCACCACCACCGGGCGCTGGCGCCCCTGGGCCAGCACATGGTGCCAGGCGCCCACCATCGCCACCCAGCGGTCCGTGCCCAGGCGGCTGGGGTGGTCATAGCCATTGGTCAGGCCCGCCTCCGCATTGGACGACACCACCCAGTTAGGCGCCAGGTCCCAAATGTCCATCTGCGTCTGCACCCGGCGGCGCACCACGTCGCCGGCCACCACACAGCCGAGCATGTGCTGGGGCTCGGGCAGCTCGGCCCAGCTGCCTTCGGCCAGGCGCTCGATGTTGTCCAAGAACTCCACGCCATGGGCCAGCACGGCGGCGCCCGGTTGAGCTGCGTCATACATCGCCCACTTGAGGCGTGTGTTCCCTACGTCGATGGCCAGAAAATGCATGGGCGGCATTATCGGCCTTTTTGCTCGCCCGCCTTGTTGCCCGTGCAACATCCCCGGGATCCCGCGTCTTCCCGGCACCACTGTGAATTTTTTTCAAGCGGCACCGTCTGACTTCATCGCGTTCGCAAATACCTATATATTGGACAGTTCCTGTAACCAACCCTCTAGGAGTCACCATGGGACTGTTCAGCTTTATCAAGGAAGCCGGTGAGAAATTGTTCGGCGGCAAGGAAGCGGCTGCCGCTACGGCACCGCAAGACCTGAACGCGACGGCAGGCGCTGCCATCGAAAAATACATTGGCACCCAGAACCTGGGCGTGTCTGATGTGAAGGTCGCCTTTGATGCCGGCAAGGTCACCGTGACCGGTGTGGCCCCCACCCAGGCGGCGAAGGAAAAAGTCACGCTGTGCTGCGGCAATGTCTCGAGCGTCAGCGATGTCGACAACCAGATGACCGTTACCAACCCTGAGCCAGAAGCCAAGTACTACGACGTGGTCTCGGGTGACACGCTGTCGGGTATCTCCAAGAAGATGTATGGCGATGCCAACAAGTACATGACGATCTTCGAAGCCAACAAGCCCATGCTGAGCGACCCCAACAAGATCTACCCCGGCCAGAAGCTGCGCATTCCAGCGCTGTAATCCAGCCCCGTCCATCAAAAAATCCCGCAACCGGACTGGCCGGTGCGGGATTTTTTTCGTCCAGGCTCGCGGGTTAGCGGGCCTGCGCCTGCTGAAAGCGCTCGACCAGCTGGCGCAGATCCTGCTCGGCCTTGTAGATGACCGCCAGGTACTCGTGGTTGTTGATGCCCCAGAGCGAGGAGTCCATGTCGGTGGTGTGAGCCACCAAAAACGGCAAGGTGGTGACCACCCGCATCTGGGCGCGGCCCTGCAGGTAGCTGTCGATGGTGTTGGTATGCGGGTCGCGGATGGAGGAATTCCACTGCGCCAGCGCTTCGAGCGCGGGCTGCGCGTAGATGTTGTGCACCATGCTGGTCATGCGGTCGAGCACCACAAAGGTCTCACCGTCCCGCTCCTGCACCTCCAGCACCTGGGTGCCCGGGTGGATCTTGGCGATCAGACCGGCAAAGATATCCCACTGACCGTCATGGGCAGCCAGCCAGCTATCGACGCGGGCGCGGCGCTGGGCATAGTCGGGCGGCATCTCGACATCGTCTTCCATGATCTCCAGCTGCGTCGCCCCGGTCTGCAAGGCCTTGCGCGCCAGGTACTGGTAGCTCATCGCGCAGCCCAGCCAGCCGGGGCTGTAGCGCACGCCATCGAACACCGCCACCTCGGACTGCAGACCCGGCAAGGTCTGCTCGATGAAATGGGCGCGGCGGCGCACGGTCTCAGGCATGCTCAGCACCATGCAGCGGCCGGGCAGCGGCTGCGGCATCGTCAGCGCCTCCCACTGCGCCGCATCGATGCGGCCCAGCGCATAAAGAGCGCGCAGCACCATGAATTCAAACTGCTGGCCGCTGCGCACCACCTCATCCGCCAGCCCTTGCTGCAGCTGAGCCGGCGAGTGCACCTGCTGCTCCAGCATCTCCTGCACGGCCTGCACCATCGCCTGGGCGTCGCCCACCGGCGTTACCCGCAGCGCGGGGTTGTCCAGCAAGGCCGCATGCTGGTGGATATCGGCACTGCTCTCGGTCACCACGGGCGTGCCCAGGCTCAGACATTCGTACACCCGGGTGGTCTCAAGCAAGGCGCCTTCGTAGTAGTGGATATTGACAACCACCCGCGCCTGGCGCACGGCCTGGCGCAAGGCATCGCCAAACAGGTTGCCCTCGATGCGCACCGAGAACTGGCGCTGCAAGGCCTGCAGCATCTCCTGGCGCCGCGGCGCATTCACATCGCCGTAGAACAGCACATCGCAGTTCGGCTCGACGGGCGACAATGCAGGCTCGCCGCAGTCCTGCAACAGCTGCGAATACGCGGCCACGCCACCAATGGGCACCAGGAAGGTGTGCGGATAGCGGATGCCCTTGGTCTCCAAAAAGGCCAGGTTGGCTGGTGCATAGTCCCAGGCGGACAGCGAGTTTTCCAAGATCGCCAGGTAGTCATCAGTGAACCAACGCGGGCTGACGCTTTGCTCCATCTGAAAGACGATGCGCTTCTCACCGGGCGGCAGCTGTTTGAACATCTGCGGGCAGACCACGATGTACATATCCAGACCAAAGCCCTCGGCCGGCACATCCTGCAGCAGGCTCACTTCAAAGCCGGCCTTGCGCAGCACCTGGGCCAGCGCATGCGCAACAAACTGCGTGTGCGCCGTGGCCAAAATGCCGTAGTGCCGGTTGTTGCCAGGCAGCAAGGCTACCGCCGACCCCGGCGCGCCCCGGGCCTGGCGCATCTTGCGGCGCAGCGCATGGCGCAGCCGGCGCAGGCCAGCGGGCTCATAGGGCGCCAGCTTTTGCTGGAGCCGGAAGACCACGCGCTTGCCTTTGCGCAGCAAATCAGTGATCTGCCACATGGGCGAGAGCTTGCGCGCCAGCGCCTGCATCTGCTGGGCCTGCTGCTCGATCTGCCACTGCTTTTGCGCGGCCTCTTGCTGCAGCGCCAAGAACTTGATATCTTGTTGCTGTTGGCGGGTCTCCCACTGAGCCGTCAGCCATTGGGCCTGGGCCTGTGCCTGCTCCAACGCATTCTGGCTTTGCTGGGCCTGGGCCTGGGTGCCCTCCAGATGGCCCCGCAGCTGCTCGCGCTCCAGCTCCAGGCTGCGGATATCCGCATCGAGCTTTTCGATCCAGCTGTGGCGCTGCTGGCCAGCCGCTTCCAAGGACTGTATCTGCTCGCGCTGGTCGCCCAGCGCATGCTGCAGCGCCATCATCTCAGCCTTGGCTTCCAGGCGCGCGCCCAGCGCCGCAAACACGCGGCAGACTTCGCGCTGAAAGGCTGCATCACTGCGATCACAGAGGCTGCGCAGCAATGCAGGCTGCTGCGCGCCCACCAGCAACACGCCCAGGCCATTGCTGTGCGGAAAATGCAGGCTGGGGTAGCGCCCCTCCAGCTCCGCCCAGAGCTGGTGCACGCCAAAGTCATCGCGGTGCACATTGCTGTCGTGGAACAGCACCACGCCACGCTCGCTCAGCTTGGGCAGCCAGGTCTCGAAATCATGGCGCACCGCCTCATAGGTGTGCAGGCCGTCGATATGCAGCACATCCACACTGCCATCGGCAAAACTGGGCAAGGCCTCGTCAAAACGCATGCGCATCAGGGTCGAGAACTGGGTGTAGTGCGGGTCATGGGCCTGGCGCAGGCTGGCCAAAATGCCCTCACCGTAGGCGCCCGCATGGGCATCGCCCTCCCAGGTGTCGACCGCGTAGGTGCGCGTCATCAGCCCCTGCTCCGCAATCGCCTGGCAAAAAGCCAGGTAGGAGATGCCCGAATAAGCGCCCAACTCGACCAGGCTGCGCGGCTGTGCCACCGCCATCAGCCAGGCGGCAAACGGAATATGCCCCGCCCAGGGCGCGGGATGGGTCAGATGGTAGGGCTCCATCAAGGCGGCGGGCAGCAACCAGCCATCGCTGGCGCGCGTTTGCCCCGGGAGGTCTGTCATACGATTCATGGGGAAGAGGTTTCCTGTTGCGCCTGGCCAGCCTGCAGCACGATGGACCGCATCGGAATGCCCAGCAGTCCAGTGGCCATGTTCGTGGACTCGGACTTGAAGTGCAGCGCATCCTGGATCCAGTGCTGCTGTACGTGGTCGTGCTGCGAGCCATCAGCGAGTGCGACGTCGATCGCGTAATTGCCCACCGGCATGCGGGGCATGTCAAAACTGAACTCTGCCTGCAGGACCTGGCCGCCGGCACAGGCCACGGGCTGACCCAAGTAGCTCAAATAGCTGTTGTCACCAAACACGGCCTGGCCAGTGCGGTCCTTGACCACAAAGCCGACGATGGGCGAGGCTAGAGGCTGGTGGCACTGGGCCTGGATGCGCAAGACCACAGGCTCGCCCCCCACCACCCAATGCAGGGGGTGCTGCTGCGTATCCATCAGCCAGGCGCCGGTAATGCGCGCGCCACCCAGGCCAAACGATGGCGCCTCGGGGTTGAAGCGAAACACTTCGATATCGTTGCGCAGCGGCTCGGCGCGGAAGAAGTCGCGCCGCTGGTCATGCCAGGGCAGACCGGCATCGAAGACGGGTGCCGCCGGCGCCGCCGCAGCAGCCGGGCCACTGCCCTGCTCGGCCTCATAGCATGCCTGCATATAGCGGTCGCAGACCTCCTTGGTCGGGCCGATCTGCATCACCTGGCCCTTGTCGATCCAGACCACGCGGTCGCACAGGCTCTTGATGGCGGCCGTATCGTGGCTGACAAAGAGCAAGGTGCCGCGCTCCATGAAGCTGCGCAAAAAGCGCATGCACTTCTGGGTGAACACCGCATCGCCTACGGCCAGCGCCTCATCGACCACCAAAATATCGGCGTCCACATGGGCAATCACCGCAAAGGCCAGCCGCACATACATGCCGCTCGAATAGGTCTTGACCGGCTGGTCGATGAACTCGCCAATATCGGCAAAGGCGGCAATCGAGTCAAAGCGCTCGGCGATCTGCGCATCGCTCAGCCCGAGCAGCGCCGCATTCATCGCCACATTGTCCCGGCCCGAGAACTCGGGGTTGAAGCCTGCGCCCAGCTCCAGCAGCGCGGCGATCCGGCCATGGGTGGTGACCGCGCCGCAACTGGGCGCCAAGGTGCCGCAGACCATCTGCAAGAACGTGGACTTGCCCGAGCCATTGCGGCCGATGATGCCAATGGTCTCACCCTTGGCCACCTGCAGGTCCAGCCCGCGCAGCGCCCAGAACTCGCGGTGGTAGGGCTTGGGCTCGCGTCCCAGGAGGCGCGAGAGGCGGGGCATCACAAACTGCTTCAAGCGGTCGCCGGGCGCGTCATAGATATGGAAGCACTTGCCCAGGCCCTGCACGTCCAGCGCGATAGCTTCAGAGGACATCGGCAAATCCCTTGCGCGTCTTCTGGAACCAGGCAAAGCCCAGCCAGGCGACCAGGCTGCAGGCCAGCATGCTGATAGCCCAGCCGGTCCAGTCCGGCATGCGGCCCCAGATCAGCACGGCGCGTGTCTGTTCAATGAAAAAAGTCAGCGGATTGAGCCACATCGCGGTCTGAAAGCTCGCAGGCAGCGCATGCACGGGGAAGAAAATTGGCGAGATAAACATCAGCATGGTCGTCATCACCCCGGTGATCTGCTTGAGATCGCGGGCAAACACGCCCAGCGACGCAAAAAACCAGCCCACGCCGACACTGAGCAAGACCAAAGGCGCCCAGACCAGCGGCAGCAGCACGGCCGTGAGCGGAATCTTGCCGTTCAGCACCAGCAGCGCCACCAGCAGCACCACCAGACTGGCCAGCGCCTGGAACAAGGCCGAGCACACGGCCACGACCACCAAAATCTCCAGCGGAAACACCACGCGCTTGACGTAGTTCACATTGGCCAGCACCAGGTGCGGGGCGCGGTTGAGCACATCCGAGAAAAGCCCGTAGACGATCAAGCCGGCGAACAGCACCATCGCAAACTGGGTCTTGGACTCAGGCCCCTCGCCCCAGCGCGCCTTGAACACCACCGAGAACACAAAGGTGTAGATGACCAGCATGCACAGCGGTATCAGCACGGCCCACAGCCACCCGCCAAGCGATCCCTTGAAGCGCTCACTCACTTCCCGGCGCGTCATCTTGACCACCAGCGGCCAGTGCGCACGCACGCTACCCACCAATGCGCGCGCAGAGGCCGCGCTGCCTACACCGACAGTCAATGTGTCACTCCATCCATCATGAGGCGGCCAAGTTTACAGGCTCGGCGCTATTCCGACTGCCTCCCAGGCAGCTGGTTACAAGCAGCGACGATTACAAATGTCACTGGGACCAGGGCAAACCCTGGTATCGCCAGCCACCGAGTTGGCCGCGTTGCCCCTGGGCATTGGCATCGCCCTCAAAGCCCTGCAGGATGTTGTAGGCTTCCAGCCCCAGTTGGCTGGCGCGCTGCGCCGCTGCCACCGAGCGCACGCCACTGCGGCACAGCAGCACGATCTTGGCGCCTGGCGCCCGCTGGGCCAGGGCCAGCAGCTGGGCATCAAAATCCGGGTTCATCGCCATGTCCGGCCATTGCTTCCAGGCAATGGCCACGGCCCCAGGCACCTGTCCCACCCAGGCGCGTTCGGCATCGGTGCGCACGTCAACCAGCACGGCCTGCTGGTTTTGCACCCAGTGCCAGGCCAGGCGGGCACCAATATCACCGGCATAGCCATTGGCAGGCGCAATGGTCTGCTGTTCTGCGGTCAAGCTCATAGACACCTCTTCCAAAAATAGCGGGTAGACCCAGCCCCGCTATGCTGCCCGGTCCCAGGGCGGGGCCGGCATATCCTTCAGCTGCTGGCGCAGTGCGCGGTGGTCAGGCACCACCTCGGCCACGGTATCCCAAAAGCGGGGGCTGTGGTCCATCACCCGCAAATGCGCCAGCTCATGGGCCACCACATAGTCGATCACGGCCGGCGCATAGTGCATCAGCCGCCAGTTAAGCCGGATCGAGCCATCGGACTTGGCACTGCCCCAGCGCGTCTCGGCACTCGAGAGGCGCAAGCTGGTGTAGTGCACGCCCAGCAGCGGCGCAAAATGCGCCAGCCGCGCCAAAAAATGCTGGCGCGCGCTCTGGATGAACCAGGCCTGCACCAGATCGCGAATCTGTGTGCGCCCCGCACTGGGCGGCAGCGCCAGATAGAGGCGCGAGGGTGAGTCCGGCGCCTCTTCCTCGACCCGCCAGACCGCCCCGGAGCGCGCCACGCGCTGCTCGCTGTCGACCACCAGCTGCAGCGGCTGGCCCAGAAAAAGCAGGCTCGCGCCATCTTCCCAGCGGATGCTGGCGCTCAGGCTGCTGGCGCGGCGCTGCTGCATCTCGGCGATCTTGCGCACGATCCAGCCGGCCTTGTCCTGCAGCGCCTCGTCAATGCCCGGCTGCGTCACCCAGCGCGGCGCGCGCACCACCAGGCCGTCCTCACTGACCACAAACCCAATACTGCGCCGCTTGGCACGCTGGAGCAAGTAGGCCACCCGCTGGCCCTGCAACAGAATGCTGCGGTTGGCCACAGGATGGGCCTGCAAGGAGGCCGGCGCTGCGGGGGCGGCAGGGGCTGTTGGCCTGGCGGCGACCGGCACAGGCACAAGCACAGGCACAAGCACAGGCACAGGCACAGGCACAGGCACAGGCACAGGCACAGGCACAGGCACAGGCACAGGCACAGGCACAGGCACAGGCACAGGCGCTGGAGGCGCTGCGGCAGCAGGCGCGGGCGCCAGCACAGGCTGGGCATCAGCGACCGCCACAGCCGCAGGAGCAGGTGGTGATGGCCGCACAGCGGCAGTCGGCTCGCTGCGCTCCCACAGATCCAGCGCCATCTGCACCAGGCGGCGGACATCAACCATGGCAGCTCCCCGCTCTGCGGCAGCAGTAGGTCAACAAGACACGCTCAGCGGCGGACACGGCAGTCTTTTTCCTTTATTTGGCAGCGGTACCCGGCTCGGCAGCGGCGGATGCTGCACCCACGGCCGCAGCGGGCGCCTGCAGCGCAGGCTTGCCCACATAGGCCTCGGGGTCCAGGCGGCGCATTTCGGACTCGATCCAGTACTCCACCTCGGCCATCAGCTCGTCGTGCTTGCGGCCCTTGCTGTCGATGGGCTTGCCGACCGACACATCGACAATGCCGGGCGTCTTGACAAAGGCCTTGCGCGGCCAGCATTTGGCCGACGTCACCGCAATCGGCACCACCTGGGCACCGGTCATGATGGCCAGGCGCGTCGCGCCGGTCTTGTATTCGCCGCTTTCACCACGTGCAATGCGTGTGCCCTCGGGGAACATGATCACCCAGATGCCCTGGCCCAGCAGGCGCCTGCCCTGCTCCACCACCTTGTGAAAGGCGCGGCTGCCATCCTTGCGGTCGATATGGATCATGTCCAGGCTGCCAATGGACCAGCCAAAGAAAGGAATCTTCAGCAGTTCCTTCTTGAACACATAGGCCAGCGGTGTGGGCATGATGGCCGGCATCAGAAAAGTCTCGAAGGTCGACTGGTGCTTGCACAGCAGCACCACACCCTTGTCACTGCCGGGCTGGCCGGCCACTGGCAGATTCTCCATACCCTGGGTGCGAACCCGGATGCCGCAGAACCAGCCGGCGCTGTCTGCCGACAGCTTGAGCCAGCGGCGCGCCACTGCATAGCGGGCCTGGCTGCTGGCACCGCAGACCCGCAGCAGCAAGATGGTCAGGGTATAGGGAATGACCGTCAGGCCCATAAAGAGCGTGTGCAGTATCGAGCGGAGCAGTGGCATGGATCAAGTAAAAAAGGCAGAAGGACGCAACAAGCCTGGCCCCTTGCTGGCGATGGCCAGCGGGCCCAGCCTGGAGCCGCAAACCAGCGCAGCTGCATCGCACAGTGCGCCGAAGGCTGCTGCAAAAATTTCGACCCACGCCATGCAAAACAGCGCTGCGCAGGCGTGGTTGGCGCTAAATCATATCGGAAGCCAAGGCCCCCGGTCCGCGGCCTGTGCACGAACCTGCATCCAGCAACCGTATAAGCCCAGCACAAAACGCCAATTTCTGAATCACATCAAAGAATTGCAGTGGATAACTCAGCTAATTGGCGAAAAAATGTGGATAAGCGACGATGGGCTGCGCGCCCGCTCGGCGCGGTACCCGGCACCGGAGCAAGCACTTATGCACACAATGTGGAAAGCAGACCCTCTAGCACAATATCCTGGCTCTATCGACAACATTGCCAGATCACAAAACATAACTCAATGAAAGATATAAATAAAAAAATTTTGTCAGCCAATTCCACAAGCCAACTGACAATGTGTGGTAATTCCGATCCAGCGCAGAGCGCCGATATTTCAACAAAGTTATCCACAGAAATATAAGTCCCGTATTGATTTTTCTGAGGATTTGCCTTGTGTATAAGTTCTTTGGTTTCTCACAGGATTGCAGCCTTCCCCGCTTGCAATCAGGACAAACACCATACTGAGCGGCTCAGGCACCTCCACCGGGCCGGGGCCATGCGGTGCCACGCTAGTCGCTACACTCCAAGTTCCCGCGTCTCATTCCGCCCTCCCCTTGATTTTTCTGTCCATCGCCGTCCACACGCCCGCCTACAGTGCCATCAGCGCGGCCAGTGAACTGCTGACCTACCAAGCCCCCCATGCACTGCCCGCTGGCAGCCTGGTGCGCGTGCCGCTGGGCAAACGCGAGGTGCTGGGCGTGGTCTGGGGCCCGGATACCGCATTTGCAGGCGACCCGGCCAAGATCAAACCGATCACCGCGGTACTGGAGGCGATTGCGCCATTGCCTGCAAGTTGGCTGCGTTTGGTGCATTTTGCAGCCCGTTACTACCAGCGCAGCTTGGGCGAGATGGCGATTACTGCGCTGCCACCCGCGCTGCGCGACCTCACGGTGGAGCAACTGACCCGCCGCCTCAAGCGCAAAAAGACGGCGATCGACAGCGATGTCGCCGCCGACCAGGCGCTGGCCTTGAGCCAGGAGCAAATGGAGGTTTGCGAACAAATAGACAAAAATGCCGGCCCCTTCCTGCTTTTTGGCAGCACCGGCAGCGGCAAGACCGAGGTCTACCTGCACCAGGCCGAGGCCTTGCTGGAGCGCGATCCCCAAGCCCAGGTGCTGGTGATGGTGCCGGAGATCAACCTGACGCCGCAGTTAGAGGCCCGCTTCCAGGCACGCTTTTCGGCCCGGCTGGGCGAGAGCGCGGTTGTCAGCATGCACAGCGGCATGACGGCGCCCCAGCGCCTCAAAAGCTGGCTGGCTGCCCATACCGGCCAGGCACGCATCGTGCTGGGCACGCGCATGTCGGTGTTTGCCTCGCTGCCGCACCTGCGGCTGCTGATTGTCGATGAGGAGCATGACGCCAGCTACAAACAGCAGGAAGGGGCGCGCTACTCGGCGCGCGACCTGGCCATCTGGCGCGGCCATGACCTGCAGGCCCAGGTGATTCTGGGCTCGGCCACCCCCTCGCTGGAGAGCTGGTGGGCCAGCCGGCCGGCCCAGGGTGAGGATGCAGGCGGCCGCTACCTGCGGCTGGCCATGCCCAGCCGCATTGGCGCCGGTCAGATGCCGCGGCTGCGCCTGGTGGACATGCGCCAGCAGCCGCGCCAGGCGCTGTTCTCGCCCGCGCTGCTGCAGGCGATTACACAGCGGGTGGAGCGGGGCGAGCAGGCGCTGGTGCTGCTGAACCGGCGCGGCTTTGCGCCGGTGCTGTTCTGCGGCGACTGCGGCTGGAAAAGCGATTGCCCGCACTGCAGCGCGCACCAGGTGTTCCACAAGATAGACCGCACACTGCGCTGCCACCACTGCGGCTTCAGCCAGCGGGTGCCGCTGGCCTGCCCCAGCTGCGGCAACCCGGATATCCTGCCGCTGGGCAAGGGCACCGAGCAGCTGGAAGAGGCGCTCGAGCGCCTGCTGCGCAATGTGCAGCGGCCCGACGGGCAGCCGGCCCGCATTGCCCGCATCGATGCCGACACCACCAAGGCCAAGGGCGCGCTCGAAGAGAAGATGGCCGATATGCATGCCGGCGATGTCGATGTGCTGGTGGGCACACAGATGGTCGCCAAGGGCCATGATTTTCGGCGTGTGACCCTGGTGGCCGCCGTGCAGCCCGATGATGCGCTGATGTCCAGCGACTTCCGCGCGCCCGAACGCCTGTTCTCGCTGCTGCTGCAGGCGGCTGGCCGCGCCGGACGCGATGCGGCTTACGTGGCCGCCCAGGGCAGCGCCGTCGAGATGTGGCTGCAGACCCAGCAGCCCGAGCATGCCGTCTACCAGGCCCTGCGCCAGTGGGACTACAGCGGCTTTGCCGCCCAGCAGCTCAAGGAGCGGCGCGATGCGGCCATGCCGCCCTTTGCCCACCAGGCCATCATCCGCGCCGATGCAAGGTCCCAGCAAGAGGCCCAGGCCTTTTTGCGCGCCGCCTCCGAGCTCGCCCACAGCCAGCAGCTGCTGGACGGCAGCGAAGTCTTTGTCTACCCGCCGATTCCGCTGTCCATGCAGCGCGTGGCCAATGTGGAGCGCGCCCAGATGCTGATCGAGAGCCCCTCACGCAAGGCCTTGCAGCAGTTTTTGCGCGCCTGGCAGCCTTGCCTGCACTGGTTGCGCGCGCATCCGGAGCACAAGGGCCTGGTGCGCTGGCTGGTCGATGTGGACCCCCAAGCTATCTAGACCAACCAGGTCACCGCCGCCGAAAAGCTGACAAAGGCCAGCGCCGTGCTGACCAGGATGATGTGCGCAATGCGGCCATTGTGGGCGCCATAGCGCCCGGCCAGCAAGGTAACATTGCTGGCACTGGGCAGCGCAGCCACCAGCGCAACGACCAGCAGCGCAAACGGCTGGACCGGCAGGCCCGCAGCCATGGCGGCATGGCCCAGGCCCAGCACCAAGAGCGGATGCACAAAAAGCTTGACCAGCGCCAGCGGCACATAGCTGGCGGGGGCAGCATATTCCGCCTCCACCATCTTGGAGCGGGCCAGCACGGCGCCCACAGCAAACAGCGCCACCGGCGTGGCAGCGCTGCCCAGCAGGCCGGCGGTCTGGTCCAGCGGCTGGGGCAGCGTCCACTCCATGAACGAGGCCAGCGCGCCCAGCAAGATGGCCCAGGGCATGGGGTTGGTGAGCACGCCTTTGAGCGCCTTGAGCAGCGCCGCACGTGCATTGCCTGCGGCCCCATCCATGCGCGACAGCGCCAGGCACAGCGACGTGGTGAACACCATGTCGACCAGCATGGTGACAATGGCCGGGCCGGCCGCGGCTTGACCCAGCAGCGCAACCAGCAGCGGCAAGCCCATGAACCCGGTATTGGGAAAAGCGGTCACCAGCGCGCCAAAAGCGCTGTTGTTCCAGTCCATGCCGCGCAGGCGCGAGGCCGCCACGCAGCCCGCGACCAGCAACAGCTGGCACAGCACATAGAGCAGCAAGATGGGCAGGTTCATCAACTGCGCAAAGGGCAGCGATGAGCCCGCTTTGTACAGCATGCAAGGCAGTGCGAAATACAGCACAAAGGCATTCACGCCCGCAATCGCGGGCAGCGGAAAAATGCCGCGCCGCGTGGCCACAAAGCCGCACAGAACCAGCGCAAAAAACGGAAAGGTGACTTGGAAGACGGACAGCACGGCTCGATTGTGCCCAGAATGCGCCAGCGCAGATGTAGCGCGAGGGACCGGCACTGGTTGGCGCGGCCCATAAAAGAAAAGACCGGCCATGCGCATGGCCGGTCTTGCAAGGCAGGGATCTGGCCGAAACCCGGATCAGTGCCTACAACGACCTGAAAATCTCAGATCGTCACCAGTTTCTCGACTTCCGCGCATTTGCGCCGGGCCAGCGCCAGGTTGCTGCGCTGCTTGTCCAGCACCAGGTACAGGAACAGGCCTTCCTTGAGCGCCACCGGGCGGATGATGTGGTACTGCGAGCCCAGGGTGATCAGAATGTCATCGATGGAATCTTGCAGACCCAGCGACTTCATGGTCTTGAGCTTGGCCCGCACGACCTCGGTGTTGCCAGCGGCTGCCAGCTCCAGGTCCAGGCCCGATCCGGCACTGCCCAGAAGCATGCCGCTGCCACTGTCCACCAGCGCGGCGCACATGGCGCCCTCCACCGTCAAAAGTTGCGTCAACGTGTCTTGAACCGAAGCCATCTCACTCCCCCTTCACACACTGGCGGTTTATCGTTGCTGCGCCATGCGGCCAGTGCGGCGCATACGCAGCTCTCCCACAACAAGATGCCGGCCGCAGCCAGACTTGCCATCAGACTTTGTTCATCTCCGCGCCCACTTCGGCCGCTGCCCACAGCACGCGGCCCAGGATCGCATTGGTATCGAGCACCATGCACAGAATGCAGGGGAACTCCGAGGTGACCGACTGGAACACGACCACGCCGCTCTCGGTCTCGAACGTCAGGCGCTTGCAACCGGTGTGGTTGATCTCTCGCCCCACCGCACGTGCCATCGCCATCAGGGAGCCGGCCATGGCCGACAGGCGGTTGAGCTGCAGCTCGCTGTTCGTGCGCAAGGACGCAATTTCAAATCCATCGGGCGTGCTCAGCAGTGCCACACGCACGCCATCAACAGGACCAATAAGCTTATCAAGCGCCTGCTGGCCTGCCTTGACGACTTGGGCAGGGATCAGAGGTTGTGATGCAGTCATGAATTCTCGCTTTGCAGAGACAGCATGGAAACAAGTACGCTCATCGCATCCAGCAGCTGCCCACGGTCGCGCGGGTCCGCTTCCAGAACGGGAATCACCCCATGGCCAGCAGAATACACGCCTTGGGCGAATGTTTCAATTTGTTGTGTTGTGGCCGGGCGTGCGCTCAGCACCAGCGTGACAGGTGGCTGGGGGAGTTGCCCGATCTCGTCGAGGATATGGTTGGTCTCGGCCAGGCTGGTCGGACTGTTCACATCGGTCATGATGAACACCCCCATCGATACCGACAGCACCCACTGGCGCACAAAGCTGAAACGCTCCTGGCCCGGGCAGCCGCAGATCTGCACCACCTCACCGCCGCCCAGATCGATCTCGCCAAACTCGGTGCCGACCGTGGTGAGTTCCTTGCTGTGGGCCGCCAGATCGAGGTTGCGGACATCGGAGCTGGACATCAGCGCACCGCACAGCGAACGCACGGCGGTGGTCTTGCCAATGCCCATGGGCCCGCACAGCGCAATGCGCGGCATCTTGTGCGGCCCGACTCCGCCTGATTCTTGATTCATCCCGGCTTACCTCCCCCTCGTATCCATCGGCCCAAACGGCTGAGCAAACCTTTGGAGTGTAGCGGCTCGCGATGGTGGGAGGGGGAAGAAGCAGCGGAAATGACAGGCATGGCCACGCCGCGCAGCACGCCGCGGCGGCCCAGCTCGACCAGGAGACCACGGGCCAGCGTGTTGTCCAGCCCGCTGTGCAGGCACAGCTGGGCGATGGAGACCGGTTCGCGCGAAAGCAGCGCCAGCGCGCGGATGCAGGGGCCGGTATTGAAGGGCGCGCCCACCGACACCCAGGACTTGAGCTGGTAGCGGAACTCCTGGCGCGCAGCTTGCGCAGGCTGTGCAGCAGCCCGCTCCGATTCATGGCGGATGACCTTGTTGCGCGCATCCCAGTCGAGCAGAAAGACCGCTGCGCGGTCGAACATGTCGATCAGGTCGCTCAAGGTGTAGTCTGCCTCCAGGCGACCGACCCAGCTTGCCCCGTCGAGCATGGCGGTCTTCACCTGCCCGATGCAGACCACGCAGGGTGCCTTGCCCAGCGACGAGATGGCATCAGCCATGCCCTGGTCCAGCACAATCAGCTGAGCGCGGTCACGCGGTACCTCTTTCCAGGGAAGCACCGATTTGCGTGAGGCCACGCCATACAGCGGCGCAAAGCGGTTGCGGCTGCTGGGGGTCAGCAATTCTGCGGAAATACCGGCGGTCTGCATGGCGATAATTTCACACTCTTATTGGCTTAATTAATAGGGTTTGCCACTTAGCCGCAGCAATGCTATCGGCATTCTAAAAGCTTGCCTGCCAGACGCAAGTGTTTATTCGGGGGTTTTACCATCTGCTCTACATTCATTGACAATTTCAAAGATTCTGTGGTTTTTTGTGTAAGCAAACATGTAAAAGCCAAAGTCCTGAATCTGCACATGGCTGCCGTTGCGGCTATTCTTCTGCGCTCTCCTTCCTGATCTGCAAAGGTTCTTTCGCCACCATGGCCGCTGGTCTCAATCTCGCCCAATTACAAGCTGTGCACTACACCCAGGGACCTTGCCTGGTGCTGGCCGGTGCCGGATCGGGCAAGACCCGGGTCATCACCCACAAGATTGCCCGCCTGATCGAGACCGGCATGGCGCCGCGCAAGATTGCGGCCATCACCTTCACCAACAAGGCTGCCTCCGAAATGCGCGAGCGCGCCAAGAGCCTCATCGGCCGCCAGGCCAAGGATGTGCTGGTTTGCACCTTCCATGCGCTGGGCGTGAAGATGGTGCGCGAAGATGGCCATGTGCTCGGGCTCAAGCCCCAGTTCAGCATTCTGGACAGCGACGATGTGGTCGGCATCCTCAGGGATGCGGCTGGCGGCACTGCCGATGTGGCCACCGCCCGCCAGTGGCAGTGGACCATCAGCAAGTGGAAAAACATGGGCCTCGACTACAAGGAGGCGCTGGCCCAGGCCGCCGATGACAACGAGCGCGCCATTGCCGTGCTGATGCAGCGCTACGACGAGCGGCTGACCGCCTACCAGAGCGTGGACTTTGACGACCTGATCGGCATGCCGCTGCGCCTGCTGCGCGACCACCCGGAGGTCCGTGCCAAGTGGCAGGCCAACCTGGGCCATGTGCTGGTCGACGAATACCAGGACACCAATGCCACCCAGTACGAGCTGCTCAAGCTGCTGGTGGGCGAGCGCGGCCATTTGACCGCCGTGGGCGATGACGACCAAAGCATCTATGGCTGGCGCGGCGCCACCTTGGACAACCTCAAGAAGCTGCCGGTCGACTACCCCCAGCTCAAGGTGATCAAGCTCGAGCAGAACTACCGCTCGACCAGCGCCATCCTGCGCGCGGCCAACAATGTGATCCAGCCCAACCCCAAGCTGTTTCCCAAGACCTTGTTTTCCGAGCTGGGCGAGGGCGAGCCGGTGCGCATCGTCGATTGCGACTCCGAAGAGCACGAAGCCGAGCGCGCCGTCGCCCGCATCCTGAGCCTGCGCGCAGCGGCCAACCCGCCGCCGGACTGGAAGAACTTCGCCATCCTCTACCGCGCCAACCACCAGGCCAAGCCTTTCGAGAAGGCGCTGCGCAAGGCCAATGTGCCCTACAAGGTATCGGGCGGCACCAGCTTTTTTGACCGCGCCGAAATCCGCGACCTCTGCGCCTGGTTCCGGCTGTGGATCAACAACGATGACGACCCGGCCTTTCTGCGCGCCATCACCAACCCCAAGCGCGGCATCGGCCACACCACCCTGGGCCGCCTGGGTGAATTCTCCAAGGCCCACCGCTGCAGCATGTTTGGTGCGCTGTTCAACGCCATGCTCGAAGACGCGATGCCTGCGAAGGGCCGCGAAAGCCTGCTGGAATTTGGCCGCTATATCAACGACCTGGAATACCGCGCCCGCCAGACGCGCGGTGCCGAAGAATCGCTGGCCTTCCTGCTCGACTGGCTCAAGGAGATCGGCTACGAGCAGCATTTGTATGACGCCGAAGACAGCGAGAAGGTCGCCGCCGCCCGCTGGACCAATGTGCTGGAGTTCTGCGACTGGATGGCCCAGCGCGCCGGCGGCCAGACCACGACAGCGGCCGACACGACGACGGTGAGCGAGTCCAAGAGCCTGCTCGAAGTCTCGCAGACCATCGCCCTGCTCTCGACCATCAGCGAGCGCGAAAAGGAGCAGGACATGGTGATCCTGTCCACCTTGCATGCCAGCAAGGGCCTGGAGTGGCCGCATGTGATGCTGATCGGCGTCAACGAAGGGCTGCTACCTTTCAAGCTCGACGACGATGACGGGCGCCAGCAAAAGGTCAGCGACGACACCGCGCAGCGCCTGCAGGAAGAGCGCCGCCTGATGTACGTGGGCATCACGCGGGCCCAGCGCTCGCTGGCCGTCAGCTGGACCAAGCGGCGCAAGAAGGGCCGTGAGCTGGTCTCGGCCCTGCCCAGCCGCTTTATTGCCGAGATGGGCCTGGACAGCAGCACCGCCCGCGAAGACCCGCGCGAAAAACTGCGCCAGCTGCGCGAAGAGTTCGCGCGCAAGGCCCAGAGCACCGCCGCCGCCAGCCCTGATCCCCTCTGACTATCCATGACCAAGACCCTGATCCTGACCGCCTTGTGCGCTGCACTGGCCAGCGCCTGCACCAGCACCCCCGCCCCCCGCCCTGCCTGCCCCAGCGCGCTGCAGATGGAGCAGCCCGAGCTGCTGGGCCACTGGCAGGCCGAGCTGCCCGGCCTGCCCGGGCCCGTCACCCTGCAGCTGGCCCCCCACCCCGAATGGAACGGCACCGTCAAGGGCCAGATCCAGCGGCCCGGCAGCAGCGCCATCGTCGTCGGTGATGTGGACAAGGGCAAGCTGACGATGGAGGAGTCGACCGATGGCAAAAAAGTCTCGGGCACCTGGCTGGGCGAGGTGGTCGACGGCAGCTGTGGCCGAGAAATCCGGGGCGAATGGTTGGATGCGAACGACAACAGCCACGCCTTCGTCATGCGCAAGCCATCGAAAACCCCGCAATAGCCGCAATAATGGGCATCGGCGCAGCCGTCACCGCCACGCCCCTAACTCCCTTCTCGACCATGACAACTTCGAAATTTCTGCGCTCGCCAGCCCCGCTGGCGGCGAGCCTGCTGATGGCCGGTCTGCCGCTGGGCAGCTTCGCGCAAACGCCCGCCGCTGCCAGCGGCTCGGCGGCCACGGTGTGGCAGCAATGCACAGCGCTCAGCGACGGCACCGCCCGCCTGGCCTGTTTTGACCAGTGGGCCCAGCAGCAGTCGCAGCAGCCCCTGGTCAGCCAACAGGCGCAGCCAGTGGCCGCCGCGCCTGCCGCCTCGGCCAACGCGATGGTGGGCCTGACCCCACCGGCGGGCGCACTGGCCGCCGCCGATGTACCGGCCCCCATCGGTGGCTGCCGCAATGACGGCTACACCGAGATGTCCCGCTTCTGGGAGCTGGAAGCGGGCACCGACTGCGGCACCTTCAGTTTCCGTGGCTACCGCCCCCTGTCGGTGTCGGTGGCTGTTGGCGACAAGGTCAACCGCCAGCCGACCTCGCTCAACCCCGTCAATGCAGCAACGACCGAGACCGACTACCAGCGGCAGGAAATGCGCATCCAGCTGTCGGTGCGCACCAAGCTGGCGCAAAACATGCTGACCGATCCGAATGGCAAGCTGCGTGATTCGCTGTGGATCGGCTACACCGGCCTGTCCTACTGGCAGGTGTTCAACTCGGACCTCTCGCGCCCCTTCCGCACGACCGACCACCAGCCCGAGATCTTCTATGTCTACCCGACCACCGCCCAGCTGCCCTTTGGCTGGCGCTGGCGCTACAGCGGCATTGGCCTGGAGCACCAGTCCAACGGCCAGAGCGACCCGCTCTCGCGCAGCTGGAACCGTACCTACCTGATGACCGGGTTTGAGCTGGACAACCGCTGGCAGCTGCAGGCCAAGATCTGGCACCGCATCAACGAGAGCGCGGAAGACGACAACAACCCCAATATCCAGAACTACATCGGCCGCAGCGAGCTGAAACTGGGCTGGAACGTCAACCAGCGCAACTGGATGGGCGTGACCGCACGCGGCTCGCTCAACGGCCATGGCAAGGGCTCGGGCCGCGTCGAATGGATGCACACCTTGGGTGATGGCTGGATGGGCGGCAAGAGCAACCTGCGCCTGCATGCCCAGCTCTTCCACGGCTATGGTGACAGCCTGATCGACTACAACTACAAGCGGACGGTGTTCTCGCTGGGCTTCAGCCTGCTGGACTTTTGAGCGCCACGACCACAACCCTTGAAACGTCGTTGCCTGGCCGGCCGCGCCAAGCCTTGCCGTACTACCGTACTGTCTGCGGCTTGACGCCTGGTCGGGGGCGCCCAGCCTCAAACGCAAACCTTCGGTTTGCTGGGTCGTGCTCGCGGCTTCTACGGGACGTCTGCTCAGCAGACGTTTCCCGTTTCCCAATAGGATCTTCAGGCAGAAAGCCGCAGCAGGCGCTGGCACAGATCCGACTGCGGATCCTCCAGCCCATGGAGCACCGAGAAATGGTCGCAGCCGGGCAGCGCCGCCTGCTCGGCCACATTGCCCGCCGCCTGCCAGGCGCTGTGCATCAGCAGCGACTGGCGCTCAAACTCGCTTTGTTCGCGCCCGCCCCAGACCAGGTGCATGGGGGTGGCGCAGCGTCTGGCCGCAAACGCGGGTGAGTTGCGCGCAACCAGCCCGTCGTCGAGCTGGATCAGCGGCTGCAGGTAGCTGTAGCGCAGCGGCGTGATATCGTAGAGGCCGCTGATCAGCAGCGCGCCGCGCAGCGGGTCATCGGGCAGGCCATAGTCGCGCTCCCAGGGCGTTTGCAGGCACATCGCGCCCAGTTGGCCACCGGCAGAATGCCCGCCCACCACCACCCGCGCCGGGTCGCCGCCATAGGCCTCGATATGGCGCAGTACCCAGGCCAGGCTGGCGCGGCACTGGCGCACGATTTCGTCGATGCTCACCTGCGGGCACAAGGCATAGTTCACCACCACGGTGCAAAAGCCCAGCGCCTGCGGGCCGAAGGCGACGCAGCTGAACTCCTTGGAGGTATTGGCCCGCCAGTAGCCGCCATGCAGATAGACAAACACGGGCGCTGCCGCGCCGCCTGCGGCCGGGTAGATGTCCAGGGTCTCGGCCAGAGTCGGGCCAAACGGCACATCCAGAACGCAGCGCAGCCCCCTACGCGCCTGGGCACTGCGCTCGGCAAAATGCTGGCGCGCGGCGGCCGGGTCGGCCACCGGGCGCAGCGGGTCGTACTGCGCATCAATCTGCGACTGCGATTCAAAATCGCGGTACAGCTTGAAAAGCCGGGGACCAGCCATGGCCGGGTCAGCCGGCATCGGGCACCACGGCGGTGACCTCGATCTCCACCTTGGCGCGGTCCTCGATCAAGGCCACGACCTGCACCGCCGTCATCGCCGCGTTGAAGCTGCCGATCAGCTCGCGGTAGGCCTTGCCGATCTCCGCCTGCTGGGCCATATAGGCCTCTTTGTCGGTGATGTACCAGGTCATGCGCACGATATGCTCGGGCCGGGCGCCGCCCTCTTCGAGCACCGCCACAATGTTCTGCAGCGCCTGGCGCACCTGGCCGGCCAGTTCATCGGTGTGGAACACCCCTTGCGCATCCCAGCCGATCATGCCGGCGACAAAAATCTGCCGGCCGCTGACCATGACGCCATTGGCATAGCCCTTGGGCCGGGGCCAGCCCTGGGGAAGTAGTACTTGCATGAGACGATTCCTTCTAAAAACCAAGCATTATTGAAAGCGCTCACCGGCCAGCCAGGCCGCCATGCGGCGGTGGATGGCGGCCGGTATGCGAATGGCTTCATGGCTGTCCAGGCTGGTGAACACCAGCGCCTGGTGGGCCAGTGCTCGCACCTGGCCGTCGTCACCCACACAGCGCAGCGCCAGCTGCAGCGAGCGGCTGCCCAGCCGCAGCACGGCCAGCTCCAGCTGCACCGCATCGCCCATGCGGGCAATCGCCCGAAAGTCGCAGGCCAGGTGCACGATCGGCAGACCCGTGCGTTCGGGCCCCAGCATCTGGGCATAGGGGTAGTGCAGCGCCTGGTTGAACCAGTCCTCCACCAGCGACTGGAACAGCACCAGGTACTGCGGATAAAACACAATGCCGGCCGGGTCGCACTGCGCAAAACGGATGCCGGTGGCCACGCGAAAAACGGGGCCGGTCTCGGGCCAGGTCAAGGCTGCCATGTCAGACCCCGATATAGCGTTGCCACAGCGCGGGCTGCGCCTCCAGCTGCGCCGAGCTGCCCTGCCATACCACCTGGCCGCGCTCGATCAGCGTGTGCTGGTCGGCCAGCGCCATCAGCCGCTTGACGTATTTGTCGATCACCAAAATCGCCTGGCCCTGCGCGCGCAAGGCCGCCAGGCATTGCCAGATCTCCTCGCGGATCAGCGGCGCCAGGCCCTCGGTGGCCTCGTCCAGAATCAGCAGATGCGGGTTGGTCATCAGCGCCCGGCCAATGGCCAGCATCTGCTGCTCGCCGCCCGAGAGCCGGTTGCCGGGGTTGCCGGCGCGCTCGGCCAGGCGCGGGAACAGCTGGTAGACACGGTCGAGCGACCAGGGGTTCTCCGAGGCATTGCGGTTGGCCGCAAAGGCCTGCAGGTTTTCCTGCACCGTCAGGTTGGCAAAGATCTGCCGGCCCTCGGGCACCACGGCCATGCCCATGCGCGCAATGCGGTCGGCGGGCAGGTGCTCGATGCGCTCACCCCGAAACCGCACGCTGCCCGCCGATGCCGGTGTCATGCCCAGGAGGCTGCGCACCGTCGTGGTCTTGCCCATGCCATTGCGCCCCAGCAAGGTCGCGACCTCGCCCGCCGCCATGCGCAGATGCATGCCAAACAGCACCTGGCTGCTGCCGTAGCAGGTCTCCAGTGCATCCACTTCCAGCAAATTGCTCATCAGGCGGCCTCCTCTGCAGCTTCATCGCCCAGGTAGGCACGCCGCACATCCGGGTTGCGCCGAATCTCATCGGGCGTGCCCGTCGCAATCACCTTGCCAAATACCAGCGTCGAGATGCGGTCGGCCAGCCGGAAGACCGCGTCCATGTCGTGCTCGACGAGCAGGATCGTCGTGTCCTGGCGCAGCTGCAGCAGCAGCTGCACCATGCGCTCGGATTCGTCCGGGCCCATGCCCGCCATCGGCTCATCGAGCAGCAGCATGCGCGGCCGCGTGGCCAGCGCCAGTGCCACCTCCAGCTGGCGCTGCTCACCGTGCGCCAGCAGGCCCGCCGTTTGCTGCAACTGGGCGGCCAGGCCTACGCGCTCGGCCACCTCGGCCGCCTGCGCATAGCGTGCGCTTTCGCTGCGTGCCGGGCGCCAAAAGCGCCAGCTCGATCCATCGCGTGCCTGCACGCCCAGTGCAATGTTCTCCAGCACCGTCAGGCGCTTGAAGATGCTGGTGATCTGGTAGGAGCGCACCAGGCCGGCCTGCACCCGCGCGGGCATGGGCTTGCGCTCCATGGCCTCACCGGCAAACAGGATCTGGCCCGCATCGGATGCCAGCGCGCCCGACAGCTGGTGGATCAAGGTCGTCTTGCCCGCGCCGTTCGGCCCGATCAAGGCATGGATCTGGCCGGCCTGCACCGCAAAGCTGGCATGGTCGGTGGCGGTGAGGCCACCAAAGCGCTTGACCAGGTTCTGCACCTGCAACAAAGGGGTTGGCATCTTGGCCGTGCTCATCGCTTGCTCCACATGCCGCGCCGCAGGCTCAGCAAACCATTGGGTGCCACCAGCACCACGATCAGCAGCACGGCGCCCAGGCCCAGCTGCCAGTGCACCGTATAGGCGGCCAGCACTTCTTCGAGCAGCAGGAACACCGCCGCGCCCAAGAGGCCCCCATACAGATGGCCGACACCGCCGAGGATGACCATGATCAGCAGGATGCCCGACTGGGTCCACTGCAGCATGCCGGGGCCGACAAAGCTGCCCTGGTTGGCCAGCATCGCGCCGGCCAGGCCAGCAAAGGCTCCGGCCAACGTGAAGGCCACGAGCTTGTAGCGGTAGACCGGAAAGCCGATGGCCTGCATGCGGGTCTCGTTCTCCTTGATGGCCTGCAGCACATGGCCAAAGCGCGCATTGAGCACGCGCGCCATCAGCAGCAGGCTGGTGCTGACCAGCGCCAGCACCACATAGTAGAAGGTCGCATCCTGGCCCAGATCCAGACCCAGCCCGATATCCGAGCGGCTGGGCAGCGACAGCCCGTCATCACCGCCCAGCGATTTGAACGACATGATCAGGTAGTACAGCATCTGCGCAAAGGCCAAGGTGATCATGATGAAGTACACGCCCTGGGTGCGCAGACTGATCGCGCCCACCAGCAGCGAGAAGGCCGCGCCCATCAGCATGGCCAGCGGCCAGGCCAGCCAGGCCGAGGTAATGCCCTGCTGCATCAGCAGGCCCACGGTGTAGGCACCCAGGCCGACAAAGGCCGCATGGCCAAAGCTCACCATGCCGCCAAAACCGAGGATGAAGTTGAGGCTGGCAGCGGCCAGGCCAAACACCAGCACACGGCTGGCCACGCCGATGTAGAAATCCTCACCCGTCGCCTGGGCGATCAGCGGAAAGGCAATCAGCAGCGCGAGCAAAGGCAGCACCAGCCGGGGCTGCAGCCGGTGGTCGAAGACGCTGGGCTGCGTGGCCCGTATCGCCTGCGCAGCGGCGGGTTGGGGGGCGGATGTGTCAGTCATGGGCGGGGAACAGACCTTGGGGTTTGGTGAAAAGCACGGCAGCCATCAGCACATAGATCAGCACCGAGGCCACGGCAGGGCCAGCGTTGGCTGCTACCTCGGGCCCCATGGCCTTGTCAAACAGCAAGGGCACCAGGGTGCGGCCGGCGGTATCGACCAGACCCACCAGCAAGGCGCCCATCAGCGCGCCCCGGATCGAGCCAATGCCGCCAATGACGATCACCACAAAGGCGAGGATCAGAATGCTCTCGCCCATTCCCACCTGCACCGCCAGCAGCGGGCCCAGCATGCCGCCCGCCACCGCACACAGCGCAGCGCCCAGCGCAAACACCAGCGTGAACAGCCGGCGCACATTGGCGCCCATGGCAGTCGCCATCTCGCGGTTGGCCGCGCCCGCGCGCACCTGCATGCCAAAGCGCGTGCGGGTCACCAGGAGCCACAGCAGTAGCGCCACGGCCAGGCCCACACCGATGATCAGCAGCCGGTAGGCCGGGTAGGAGAAACCATCCATCAAGGTCACCGGCCCGGCCAGCGCGGCGGGCGGGTTGAGCATCAGCGGCTGCGCGCCCCAGATGATGCGCACGATCTCGTTGCTCATCAGCAAGATGGCAAAGGTGCCCATCACCTGCGAGAGGTGGTCGCGGTGGTAGAGGCGGCGCAGGATCGTGTATTCCAGCAGCACGCCCACCACCACGGTGGCCAGCACCCCCAGGCCCAGGCCCAGCCAGAACGAACCGGTCGCCTGGCTGAGGCTGGCCACCAGGTAGGCGCCGATCATGTAGAGCGAGCCATGGGCCAGGTTGATCATGTCCATGATGCCGAACACGAGCGTGAGGCCGGCGGCCAGCAGGAACAGCATCAGGCCGAACTGCAGACCGTTGAGCGTCTGCTCAAGAATCAGGATGGTGTTCATCGATCAGGAGGGCATCTTGCAGTCTTTGACGTAGGCATCCTGGTGGTTCTTGAACACCGTGCCCACCGTGCGGTTGGTCAGCTTGCCCTGCGCATCCTTGCTCACCACGCGCAGGTAATAGTCCTGCACCGGGAAATGGTTGCTGTTGAACTTGAAGCTGCCGCGCACCGACTCGAACCTGGCCGCCTCGATGGCCTTGCGCAAGGCCGCCTTGTCATCGAGCTTGCCCTTGACATCGCGCACCGCCGCGTCCATCAGGCGGGCGGCGTCATAGCCGTGCGAGGCGTAGAGCGAGGGGTTGCGGCCAAACTCCTTCTGGAAGTCGGCGACGAATTTCTTGTTCGCGGCATTGTCCAGGTCATGCGCCCACTGCGAGGTGTTGAAGGTGCCCAGCATCGAGTCACCCACCGCGCGGATCACGTCCTCATCGGCCGAGAAGCCCGGCGCATACAAGGTGATGTCCTTGGACAGGCCGGCACCGACAAACTGCTTGATGAAGTTCACGCCCAGGCCACCGGGCAGAAAGATGTAGACGCCATCGACCTGGGCCGCACGCATCTTGGAGATCTCGGCGCCATAGTCCAGCTGGCTCAGCGAGGTATAGGTCTCCATGCCGATCTCGCCCTTGTAGAAGCGCTTGAAGCCGGCGATCGAGTCCTTGCCTGCGGGGTAGTTGGGCGCGATCAGCGCCACACGCTTGAAACCCTTGTCCTGCATGGTCTGGCCCGCTGCCTCATGCAGCGCATCGTTTTGCTGCGAGACATTGAAGAAATACGGGTTGCACTGGGCGCCCGCGTACTGCGAGGGGCCGGCATTGGGGCTGATGAAGAAGGTCTTGTTCTGGAACGCGGCCGGGCCCACGGCCAGCATCACGTTGGAGAACACGGTGCCGGTCATGAAATCCACCTTGTCGCGCTTGAGCAGGCGCTCGGCCGTCTGCTTGGCCACCTCGGGGTTTTGCTGGTCATCGACCACCACCACCTCGGCAGGCAGGTTGCCGATCTTGCCGTTCATGTGCTTGACGGCCAGCTGGAAGCCGTCGCGGATATCGGTGCCCAAACCGGCGCCGGGGCCCGACAAGGTGCTGAGCAACCCCACCTTGACCTGGTCGGCGGCACTGGCGCTGCTGGCGCACAGCAGCGCGATGGACAGACTGACAAGACTGCGATGCAAGAGATGAGGCTTCATGCTGGTTCCCTGGTTGAAGTACGTAAAAATTCGCCGAGCCGCTACTATGCCGGGCTGTGCAGCCGAAACCGTTGTAGTTTTCCCGTAGCCGTGCGCGGCAGCTGCGCGACAAACTCCACGGCCCGTGGGTATTTGTAGGGCGCCACCGTGCTTTTGACAAAATCCTGCAAGGTCTTGGCCATGTCCGCGTCCGCCACAAAGCCCGGGCGCAGCACCACAAAGGCCTTGACGATCTGGCCGCGCTCGCTGTCGGGCAGCCCGATCACCGCGCATTCGGCCACCGCCGCATGCGCGAGCAAGGCGTCTTCGACCTCCGGCGCGGCGATGTTGTAGCCCGAGGAGATGATCATGTCATCGGTGCGGGCCTGGTAATGAAAATAGCCGTCCGCATCCATCACATAGGCGTCACCCGTCAGGTTCCAGCCTGCGTGCACATACTGGGTCTGGCGGCTGTCGTTCAAATAACGGCAGCCGGTAGGGCCCTGCACCGCCAGCTTGCCCACCGTGCCGGCCGGCACTTCCTGGCCCTGATCATCAACCACCTTGGCGTGGTAGCCGGGCACCGCCCGTCCGGTGGCGCCGGGACGCGCCTCATCCTCGCGGTGCGAGATGAAGATGTGCAGCATCTCGGTCGAGCCAATGCCGTCGATGATCTCGATGCCGGTCGCCTCTTTCCACAGCGCGCGGGTCGAGGCATTCAAGGCCTCGCCGGCCGATACGCATTTGCGCAGCCGCGTCTGGCGCAGCCGCTCGCCCTGCTGGGCCATCACGCGGTACGAGGTGGGCGCGGTGAACACCACGGTCGCGCCAAACTGCGCGATGCCATCGACCAGCTGTGCGGGCCCTGCTTTTTCCAGCAGCGCCATCGACGCACCAATCGCCATCGGGAACAGCACCTGCCCACCCAGGCCAAAGGTAAAGGCCAGTGGCGGGCTGCCGATAAACACATCATCGGGCGCAGCCCGCAGCACATGGCGCGGCCAGCAGGCACAGACCGCCATGACATCGCGGTGGAAATGCATCGTGGCCTTGGGCACGCCCGTGGTGCCCGAGGTAAAGCCCAGCAGGCAGGTGTCGGTCGCCGCCGTCTGCACCGTGTCGAAATGCGGCGAGGCCTGGGCCATCAGCGGCTCCAGCGCCTGCGCTGCCGGCAGGCCACTGCCATTGAAGTACCGCACCGCCTGCAAGCGCGGGTTGGCCGCCTGCGTCGCCTGCACCTCGGCCTGCAACGCCGCATCGCACAGCGCATGGCTGACCTGGGCAATCTCGATGATGGTGCCCAGCTCCTTGGCGCGCAGCAGCGGCATCGCAGCCACCGCAATGCCGCCGGCCTTGACCACCGCAAACCAGCTCGCCACCATCATCGGGTTGTTGGGCGCGCACAGCAGCACGCGGTTGCCGGGCACCAGGCCCATCTGCGCGGTCAACACATTGGCGATGCGGTTGGCCTGGGCCTGCAAGTCGGCATAGGTCCAGCGCATGCCCTGGGCCTGCAGGCACAGGCGCTCGCCCCGGCCCTCGGCCACATGGCGGTCCAGCAGCTCGGCGGCGCAGTTGAGGCGCTCGGGGAACTGCAGCTCGGGCAGCTCGAACAGGTAGTCGGGCTGCAACTCGGGCGGCGGCAAATGCGTGGCCGCAAAGCGGTCGGTATGCGCGGTATAGGGCGTGGCAGACATCTCGCAAACTCCAGACTGAAAGGAGAAACCGGAACCGGAATCCAGGTGCTAGGCAGAGCTCAAGGCGCAGCGGGCGCCACTTGTTTGAGCAGCTCGCGGGCGATGATGAGCTGCTGCACCTCGGTCGCTCCTTCGTAAATGCGCAGCGCGCGGATCTCGCGGTACAGGCGCTCGACCGGCTGGCCGCTGACAACACCCAGCCCGCCCCACATCTGCAGCGCTGCATCGATCACCTGCTGGGCGTTCTCGGTGGCGGTCATCTTGGCCATCGCCGCCTCGCTGGTCACGCTCTGGCCCTGGTCACGCTGCCAGGCGGCGCGGTAGGTCAGCAGCGCGGCGCTGTCGATCTGGGTGGCCATCTGCGCGAGCTTGGCCTGGGTGAGCTGAAAATCGGCCAGCACGCCCTGGAACATGCGGCGGCTGGTGGCGCGCTGCAAGGCCTCGTCCATCGCGCGGCGCGCAAAGCCCAGCGCGGCGGCGGCCACCGAGGTGCGGAACACATCCAGGGTGCGCATCGCCAGCTTGAAACCCTCACCGGCCGCGCCCATGCGCTGGCTCGCCGGCACGCGGCAGCCGCTAAAGCGCAGCCGCGCCAGCGGGTGCGGCGCGATCACATCGATGCGCTCGGCAATCTCCAGGCCAGGCGTATCCGCATCCACGATCAGCGCCGAGATACCGCGCGCCCCCGGCGCCTCGCCGCTGCGCACAAACACCACATAAAAGTCGGCAATGCCACCGTTCGAGATCCAGGTTTTTTCGCCGTCGATGACATAGTGGTCACCGTCCAGGCGGGCCGCGCAGGCCATGGCGGCCACGTCCGAGCCGGCGTCGGGCTCGGACAGCGCAAAGGCCGCAATGGCCTCGCCCCGGGCCACCCGGCCCAAGTAGCGCGCCTTCTGCGCCTCCGTGCCCGCCAGGCTGATCGCGCCCGAGCCCAGCCCCTGCATCGCAAACGCAAAGTCGGCCAGGCCGTTGTGGCGTGCCAGGGTTTCGCGGACCAGGCAGATGGCGCGGGTGTCGATTTGCGCGGCTACGCCGCCATGCGCCTCGCCGGCCACCGCATGGCGCAGCCAGCCCGCCTGGCCCAGCGCCTTGACCAACGCGCGGCAATCGCCGTCGGTGTCGCTGCTGTGCACATGGGCGACATGCTCGGCGGCCCAGGCATCGAGCGTCTGCGCCAGCTGCGCGTGGCGGGGCTCAAAAAACGGCCACTGCAGGTAACGGGTGTCGGCCATGTCAGTTCCCCTGGAATTGCGGCTTTTGCTTGGCCACAAAGGCCTCGTAGGCGCGCTTGAAGTCTTCGGTCAGCATGCAGATGGCCTGCGCCTGCGCCTCGGCCTCAATGGCCTGGTCGATGGTCATCGCCCATTCCTGGTGCAGCTGGGTCTTAGTGATGCCATTGGCAAAGCTGGGGCCCGCGGCCAGGTCAGCCGCCATCTGCTGGGCCTGCGCCAGCAGCGCTTCGGGCTCGGCCAGGCGGTTGAAAAAGCCCCAGCGCTCGCCCTCTTCGCCGCCCAGGCTGCGGCCGGTATAGAGCAGCTCGCTGGCCCGGCCCTGGCCGATGATGCGCGGCAAAAAGGCGCAGGCGCCCATGTCGCAGCCGGCCAGGCCCACGCGGTTGAACAGGAACGCCGTCTTGCTGCGCGCCGTGCCCAGGCGTATGTCCGAGGCCATCGCCATGATGGCGCCGGCGCCGGCACAGATGCCATCGACCGCCGCAATGATGGGCTGCGGGCAGGCCCGCATGGCCTTGATCAGCTCGCCGGTCATGCGGGTGAACATCAGCAGCTCGGGGGCCTTGAGGGCCACCAGCGGGCCGATGATTTCATGCACATCGCCGCCGGAGCAGAAATTGCCGCCCGCGCCCACCAGCACCACGGCCTTGACATCCTGCGCCCACTTCAGCCGGTGGAACAGATCGCGCAGCTCGGCATAGGAATCAAAGGTCAGCGGATTCTTGCGCTCGGGCCGGTTGAGCGTGATCGTTGCCACGCCGGCATGGACCTGCCACAGAAAATGCCGGGCCTGGTAGCCGGCCAGCTGCTGGTGGTTGCCCGCCACCAGCGCGGGGTCAATGGTGTATTCGCTCATGCCTGTCTCCACAAATTCGGGGTTCACATCACTTCGCCGCCAGCCACCGCAATGGCCTGGCCGGTCATCGCGCCAGCGCCCTTGCCGCAGAGCCAGACGACGGCATCGGCCACCTCCTGGGGCTGCACCAGGCGGCCCTGGGGGTTGTCGCGCACAAATTCGGCCATGGCCTGCTCGGGGCTGCGGCCGGTCTTGGCCACCACCCGGTCGATGCTGGTCTTGACCAGGTCGGTTTCGGTGTAACCCGGGCACACCGCATTCACGGTGATGCCCCGGCTTGCCACTTCCAGCGCCAGCGCGCGGGTCAGGCCCACCACACCATGCTTGGCCGCCACATAGGCCGATACATAGGCGTAGCCGGTCAGGCCTGCGGTGCTGGCCACATTGACGATGCGGCCATAGCCTGCCGCCTGCATCGCCGGCAGCACCTGCTGCATGCACAGCATCGTGCCGGTCAGGTTCACCGCCAGCATCTGCGACCACAGCTGGGCATCGGTCTTCATAAAGGGCGCGCTCTGCGCCTGGCCGGCGTTGTTCACCAGGATCTGGATATCGCCAAAGGCGGCGACAGCCTGCGCAAAGGCTGCGACCACTTCAGGCCCTTGCGCCACATCGGCCAACACCCGCTGGCACTGGCCTGGGTGGGCATCCACCAGTTGTTGCAGCGGCTCGGGCCGGCGGCCCAGCACCGTCACCCGGGCGCCCTGCGCCAGCAGCTGGCGGGCAATCGCCTCGCCAATGCCCTGGCCGGCGCCGGTTACCAGTGCATGCTGTCCTTCAAAGCTCTTGCTTGACATCGGCAGCGCTCCTCAATGGCCGGCGGCCGCTTGCTGGGCCTTCTCGCGCTCGAACAGGCTCTCCATCTGGCGCTTGCCGGCAAAGTAAGGCTTGGGCCAGGCAATGGCGGTGTAGCCAATCTTGGCCGCCTCGGTCAGGGTCCAGGCCGGGTTGGCCAGGTGGGGGCGGGCGACAGCACAGAGATCGGCACGGCCGGCGGCAATGATGGAGTTCGCATGGTCGGCCTCGCTGATCGCGCCCACGGCCATCGTCGCAATACCCGCCTCCTGGCGGATGCGGTCGGCAAACGGGGTCTGGAACATGCGGCCATAGACCGGCTTCTCCTGCTTGCTGACCTGACCGGACGAGCAGTCGATCAGGTCCGCGCCTGCGGCCTTGAAGGCCTTGGCAATCTCTACCGCGTCATCCGGCGTGATGCCGCCGGGCACCCAGTCATGGGCGGAGATGCGCACCGACATCGGCCGCTCCTGCGGCCAGACGGCGCGCACGGCCCGGAACACCTCCAGCGGGTAGCGCAGGCGGTTTTCCAGGCTGCCGCCATAGGCATCACCCCGCTGGTTGGTCAACGGCGAAATAAAACTGGACAGCAGATAGCCATGGGCGCAGTGCAGCTCCAGCCAATCGGCACCCACCTCGGCAGCCATCTGGGCGGCTTGTACAAACTGCTGCTTGACCTCGTCCATCTGGGCCAGGCTCATCGCCTGCGAGATCTGGCTCACGCCTTCCAGGTACTGCTGGGGCGAGGCCGAGATGATGGGCCAGTTGCCCTCGGCGAGCGGCAGGTCCGTGCCCTCCCAGGCCAGGCGGGTGGAGGCTTTCGCTCCGGCATGGCCGATCTGCATCGCAAACTTGGCATCGGTGTGGGAGTGGATCCAGTCGCTGATGCGCTGCCAGGCCTGCTTTTGTGCCTGGCTGTAGGTGCCGGGGCAGCCGGGGGTGATGCGGCCTTCTGGGCTGACGCAGGCCATCTCGGCAAACACCAGACCGGCGCCACCCATGGCCCGCGCGCCCAGGTGCACCAGGTGGTAGTCGCCGGGCACGCCATCCACCGCCGAGTACTGCGCCATCGGCGAGACGACGATGCGGTTCTTCAAGGTCAGGCCGCGCAGGGTATAGGGCAGGAACATCGGCGGCGGCGCCTTGCCCTGCACCTCCACCCCGTTTTGCGCGGCCAGCCAGGCCTCATAGCCGCCCAGCCAGGCGGCATCGCGCAGGCGCAGGTTCTCATGGCTGATGCGCTGGCTGCGTGTCAGCATCGAGTACATGAACTGCTCGGGTTCGAGCTGGTCGCAGTAGCGCTTGCCGCAGACCTCGAACCACTCCATCGCGTTCCAGGCGGCATTCTGGATGCGCAAGGTCTCCACCCGGCGCAGCGCCTGGTAGGCCTGCAGCACCGCCGGGATCTGCGCCTTGCCATCGCCCAGCTGCTGGAACTGCCGCGCCAGCTCGATCGCATCCTCAATCGCCAGCTTGGTGCCCGAGCCAATTGCGAAATGCGCCGTGTGCACCGCGTCGCCCATCAGCACCACATGGCTGCCCTTGGCGTTTTGCAGCCACCACTGGTCGCAGACCACGCGCTGAAAATTGATCCAGGCCGAGCCGCGCAGATGGCGCGCATTGGTCATCAGCCGCGCGCCTTGCAGGTTGTCGGCAAACAGCTCCTCGCAAAAGGCAATCGACTGCGCCTGGTCGGCCGTGTCCAGGCCGCAGGCCTTCCAGGTCTCTTCGGTGGTCTCGACGATGAAGGTCGAGGTCTTGTCATCGAACTGGTAGATATGGGCCTGGAACCAGCCGTGCTCGGTGCGCACAAAGTCAAAGGTAAAGGCCTCGTAGACCTTGTTGGCGCCCAGCCAAATAAAGCGGTTGGGGCGGGTGACGATATCGGGCTTGAAGACCTCGGCATATTTGCTGCGGATGCGCGAGTTCACACCATCGCTGGCGATGATGAGGTCGGCATCGGCATAGTCCTCGTCGGACTGCACATCGGTCTCGAACACGAGCTGGACACCCAGCTGCTCGCAACGTGCCTGCAGAATGTTGAGCAAATGCTTGCGGCCAATGCCGACAAAGCCATGTCCGCCCGAGCGGATCTTGCGCCCCTTGAACAGCAGCTCGATATCGTCCCAGTGGTTGAAGGCCGCTTCGATCTGCGCAGCCGTCGCCGGGTCCCATTCGCGCATGTTGTCCATCGTCGCGTCAGAGAACACCACGCCCCAGCCAAAGGTGTCATAGGGCTTGTTGCGCTCGACCACGGTCACGTCATGCGCGGGGTCCATCTGCTTCATCAACAGCGCGAAATACAAGCCGGCGGGGCCGCCGCCGATGCAGACAATTTTCATGGCCAGGACCATCCTGAAAAATACTTTATAACTAAATTATTGATGCATAAATAATTCACTAAAATACGCACATACCCTATCACTGGAGCCGCCTGCGGTACTGCACCATGGGCGCCATGGCTGACATGCAAACCCTCTGCAACTCCCCCTCCGATTCCGGTGGCGGCATGGCTGGCCGCGAGGCCGGCCTCGCCCATGACGAACACCAGGCCGTGCGCCTGTGGCTGCGGCTGATGACCTGCAGCACGCAGATCGAACAGGTGATTCGCAGCAAGCTGCGCACCCAGTTCGCCACCACCTTGCCGCGCTTTGACTACCTGGCCCAGCTCAGCCGCTTCCCCAAGGGTTTGCGCATGAAGACGCTGTCCGAGTACCTGATGGTCACCGGTGGCAATATCACCGGTCTGACGGACCAGCTGGTGGCAGAAGGCTGGGTGGAGCGGGTGGCCGATGACGAGGACCGGCGGTCGATGACGGTGCGCCTGACGCGCAGCGGCAAAAAGCAGTTCAGCGCCATGGCCAAGGCGCATGAGCAGTGGCTGGAGCATTTGCTCGCACCGCTGGGCGCAGATGCCGCGCGTGAGCTGTATGAGCAGCTGGGCGTGCTGCGGCAGATTGTGGGCCAGCGGGTGGAGCCGGTTGCCGACTGAATACCGCCCCAAAAATGACAAAGAGCCTGCGGACGCGCTGGTCCGGCAGGCTCTCAGAAGTCTCTGGCCCTCTTGGGGAATTACATCGCGGTATCAGCCTGGCTGAGGTCGCCATCTGCCTCATCGGCCTCCAGCACCTCGGGCATCTTGACGATGGTGGTCGGCACCTTGCTGTGGCGCGCCACCTCGCGCGAGACCGAGCCGATCAGAATGCTGCCCAGCATGCTCTCGCCGGTGGCACCGAGCACGATCAAGCCGCAGCCCTTCTCCTCTGCGATGTCGAGCAGGCTCGCGTAGATATCGCCCAGGCGGATCTCCACCTCATACGACACACCGGCCAGGCGCAGCATGTCCAGCGCCGGAGCAACCAGGTCCATGCCCGCCTCCAGGCTGGCGTTGGCGATCAGCTCCGAATCCTGCGTAGCCAGCTCCAGAAAGCTGGCCTCCTTTTGCACATGGGCGACCACCACATGGGCGCGCAAGCCCTGCTGCACCAGCTGCACGCCGTGCTGCACCGCCTGCAGCGAGTTGGGCGATCCGTCGACGGCGATCATGATGTTGAGCATGGGCTTCTCCTTGGCAGTGAAAGATAAGACCAGTGTAGCGATCTGCCGGCAGCCCCTGTGTCAGAGACGAGCCTGCGAAACCCGCCGCGCCGTCAACTACCGCACATCTGCGAAAATGCCCGGTTATGCTGCAGTTCGACCTTCTCAAAACCGATCCCACCAGCCACGCACGCCGTGGCACGCTCACGCTCAACCATGGCGTGGTGCAGACCCCCATCTTCATGCCCGTGGGCACCTATGGCACTGTCAAGGGCGTGATGCCGCGCAGCCTCGAAGAAATGGGTGCCCAGATCATTCTGGGCAATACCTTCCACCTGTGGATGCGCCCGGGGCTGGATGTGATGAAAAGCTTTGGCGGCCTGCACGGTTTCGAGAAATGGGACAAACCCATCCTGACCGACTCGGGCGGCTTTCAGGTCTGGTCGCTGGGCGCGATGCGCAAGATCACCGAAGAAGGCGTGCATTTCCAAAGCCCGGTCAATGGCGACAAGCTGTTCATGTCGCCCGAGGTCAGCATGCAGATCCAGACGATTCTGAACTCGGACATCGTCATGCAGCTCGACGAGTGCACGCCGTACGAGACCAACGGCAAGAAGACCACCGAGGCAGAAGCGCGCAAATCGATGGAGATGAGCCGCCGCTGGGCCAAGCGCTCCAAGGAAGAGTTCGAGCGCCTGGACAACCCCAATACCTTGTTCGGCATCGTGCAGGGCGGCATGTTCAAGCACCTGCGCGAGGAATCGCTGCAAGGCCTGCTGGAGATCGATTTCCCCGGTTATGCGGTAGGCGGCGTCTCGGTGGGCGAGCCCAAGGACGAGATGCTGGACATCATGCAGCACACGCCCCACCTGCTGCCAGCCCACAAGCCGCGCTACCTGATGGGCGTGGGCACGCCCGAGGACCTGGTGCAGGGTGTGGCCGATGGCGTGGACATGTTCGACTGCGTGATGCCCACGCGCAATGCGCGCAACGGCACCATCTTCACCCGCTATGGCGACCTGAAGATCCGCAACGCCCGCCACAAGACCGACCACCAGCCCATCGACACCTCCTGCACCTGCCACGCCTGCGCCGGCAAGAGCGGGGTGAGCTGGGACAACGGCGGGCGCGAGGGTTTCAGCCGCGCCTACCTGCACCACCTGGACCGCTGCGGTGAGATGCTGGGCCCCATGCTGACCACCATCCACAACCTGCACTACTACCTGAACCTGATGCAGGAAGTGCGCCAGTCGCTCGATGCCGGCCACTTTGCCCAGTTCCGCGCCCAGTTCAAGTCGGACCGGGCACGCGGTATCTGAGTGCCAGGCCCTCTGCGCGGCAAAGCGTGGGGGCCACGAGACAATGCCACGCCACGCTTGACAGCCCCAGCGTAAAGTACGAGACAGGGCCATCTTGTGCTGAGCGCCCACTGCCAAGCCCCATCCAGCGGCCACCACAGCACCAGTCCTCAGCGGCATGTTCCTGCTATAGGCGCCACTGGCATGAATTGTTAGCTCCTTTTTTGGAAGCAACAGTAAATGAATGAGTTTATTAGCTCATAAAAACTTCAGTCTGCCGCGACCTTGCGGCTGCAATTGCCCACCTGCCAATGCGTGACTGGCCCACGGGGTTGGGCCCATGGCTTGGCAGGTGAGCGGGTATATTTCGCCCATCCTCCCTCATTCCCATGCCGACCGCGTCGTCCGTCCATCCCTTGGAGCAACCCCATAGCGGTCGCTTGCTGCTCTGCGCCAGCTTGGCGGTGTTTGCGGCGGCGATGGTGGGCATCTTGCTGCGACCGCTCGGCTACCTCTCGGTGTTCTGGCCTGCCAACCAGATCGTGCTGGTGCTGTTGCTGCGCTACCCGCGCCTGATGCGGCCTGTGGGGCTCGCTGCCCTTTTTGCCAGCTTTGTGCTGGCCGATCTGATCACCGGTACCTCCTTGTGGCTGTCCCTGGGCTTTACCACCGCCAACCTGTGCGGCGCCGCCTGCGGCTGGCTGTTTCTGCGCCGGCAATCCCAGCGCGATCTGCAGATGGAGGGCCAGTATTCCGCCTTGCTGGTGTTCTTTGCCAGCGGCATGGCATCGCTGGTATCGGCGGCCATTGGCGGGCCCATCAGCGCCTGGGCCTTTGATCTGTCGATGCGCCAGGGGCTGCTGATGTGGTGGACCGGCGAATGGATGAACGCGATGGTGCTGCTGCCGTTCCTGCTGGCGCTGCCCTCGGCACGCAGCAGCGGCGCAAAGCAAGAGCGCCAATCCTGGGCCTTGAAACTGCTGCCCGCGCTGGCCGTGGTCGGCCTGGAGATGACCAGCTACATGGTGGGCAACAAGGTCGGCTCGCTGGTGTTCTCGCTGCCCGCGCTGCTGTGGTGCGCGCTGTCCTACCGCATCCTGACCACCGCCATCATCACCATGGTGGTGTTTGTGACCAAGGTGATCGTGATCTCCAACATCGTGGGCTTTATCCCGGCCAATGTGCTCGATGTGGCCAGTCTGCGCCTGGGCATCACGATGCTGATCCTGGGGCCGCTGTCGGTGGCGGGCTCGCACGCCGCACGCGCCGAGCTCTTGCACCGCATGCGCTACCAGGCTCACCACGACAGCCTGACCGATGTGCTCAGCCGCAATGGCTTTGTGCAGGCCAGCCATGCGCTGCTCAAGCGCCTGACCCATGAAGGCAGTTCGGCGGCGGTGCTGATGCTGGACCTGGACCATTTCAAGCGCGTCAACGACAACCACGGCCATGCCAGTGGCGACCGTCTGCTGCGCGATGTCAGCCAGGTGCTGACCGAATCGCTGCGCCCGCAGGATGTGCTCGGCCGCATCGGTGGCGAAGAGTTCGCCGTGGTGCTACCCCATATCAGCTTTGAAGACGCCACCGCCATTGCCGAGCGCCTCTGCCATACCGTGCGCAGCGGCCGCTTTCTGACGGCGCACCACGAGCCGCTGCAGGCCACGCTTAGCATCGGCCTGGCCTACAAGCAAACACTGCAGCACGGCGACAGCCTCGAAGACCTGCTGCGTGAAGCGGACCTGGCCCTTTACCAAGCCAAGGCCCAGGGCCGCGACTGCGCGGTCTGGACGGCGCCGCTCTCTGCGGCTTAACGCAGCAGCACCGGCGCCGACGCCAAGCCGCTCCTCTGCAAAAACGCCAACGCCGAATCCACTGTCGCCGTTTCAATGTGGCCGGCAAAGCGCTTTTCCGGCGGGTGGTCGTCAAAGGCAATGTTGGCGCGCGTCATGCGGCCGCCCAGCCGGGTCATCGCACCAATGCGCAAGTCGCTGGGCTGGTAGCCCTGCAGCTGCAACCAGGCCTGCGCCTGGCCCCGGTCATGCACAGTCTGCGGCGCCAGCGCCTGGGCCAGGGTCTCCAGCGCCCACTGGTTGCTTTGCTGGTAGCGCTGGCTCCAGGGATAGGCCAGCATGCTGTAGCGCGGCTCGTGCAGCTGCAAGGGCTGCGCGTTGGCCGACAACGCCAGCAGCAGCTTTTGCTGCACCTCCTTGGCCGGCACCACCACCACCGCCTGGTAGCGCCACATATCGTCCAGAAAGAACTCGCCCAGCCCCTGGCGGTAGACATGGGAGGCGGCGGTGCCGCAGTCATTGAGCTTGTGCACCACACGCCAGGCACCGGTGGCCGACTTGTAGGCCCAGCCCATGTGCGAGAACTGCAGCTGGTACTTGCGCAAATCCTGCCCCTGGCGGCCCAGCAACACGACCTGCGCACCGCTGGCATCCAGCGCCTGAGCAACGTTCTGTGCCAGGTTCAGGCTTTGGCGCACGCTATCCAGCGTGGGCTTTTGCGGCTCGCAGCTGCGGCCGGCCTGGGCGCCCGTGGCGGCCAGCAGTGCGGCGGCCAGCAGGCCCAGGCGCAGAGGTTTCAACATGGCCATCTCCTTGGTCATCACAGGCGCTCGTTGTAGAGCAGCGCTTTGCCGATCGCATTGGGGATAAAGGCGATCACCTCGCCAGCGGCCGACAGCAGCACGCCCGTGCCCACCACGCTGACGAGGATGGCCGTGCCGACACCGGCGGCGCTGGCGCCCAGGGCGCCGGCCGACAGTTCAATGCTGGCCGCCGCGCCGTCCGATGCGCTCTCCAGCAACCAGACCGTGCCCTTGGCCGAGGCCTGCACGCCCTTGACGATGAGCTGGGCCCCATCGACCGACAGTGCCACCGGAATGGAGACAACGGTGGCCGACGCCCCCACCGAGGCCGCCGTGCCCACGACCACCGAGGCAATCGGCAGCGCCGAGAGCATCAGGGACGCATCGCTTTGCGCCTGGGCCGCCGGTGCGGTGGCCAAACCCAGCACCAGGGCGGCGCTGGCCAGAGTGGCAGAAGCGCGGCGCTGCCATTTGCTGCAAGTAAGACTGAACATATGCTGCTCCCGTGTTGGCTGCATCATCCGATGGGCGCTCACACGCGCTCCTGCGGGTGGCCCACGTCATGCTCGCGGGGCGCACTGCGCATGCTGCGGGCCTGGTGGATGGCGGTGGCCAGGTCCGACTCATGCTTGTCGCGCAGCATCTTGGCCAGGGTGAAGGCGGTGGTGATCATGTACATCCAGCTCACGCCCAAGAAGGCCTTGTAGGTCGGGTTGATGTCCATGCTGAGCAAACCCCAGCCGGTCAGCCCCATCGCGATCGCAAATCCGCCCCAGACCACAAAGCGCCACATGGGCGTGTCGCCAGCTGCCTGGCTGCTGCCCGCTTGCTTATCCCGCACAAACTTGGCCAGCACAAAGGCGGCCGACAGGCAGAACATATAGCCCATCACCATGAATGCCTGCTCCAGGTGTTGCCCTGGCAGCCAGGCCAGGCCGATCGCGCACATCGAGACCGCAATACCAAACGAGATCCATACCTGGTATTGCCAGGCACGGGTGTCACGCTGAACAGGATTGGAGAATGGAGACATGGTGGGTCGGAGCAACAGGGCCCCGCTTTGGTTGAACACGCTGCGATGATGCGGGCAAGCAGCTGCGCCAGCATCCCCTTTTAATGCCGGTAGCAGTTTTCAAAGAATCAGGTATCGCGAGGCAATACTTTCAAGGCGCTGCCGTTGTCGCGGGGCCTCGCGCCTGGGCGACGCTTCCATGGCATGATCCCAAGCATTCACACCTAGAACCAGACAGGAGACCACCGTGCGCCAGCCGCCCCACCATGTGCCCGCCACCCCGCAAGCTGACCCGGCCGAACTGGCCGAGTGGTGCGATGCCTTCGATGGAATGCTGGCGGCCTATGGCTCGGCGCAGGGCAAGGAGCAGGCTGGTGCGCTGCTCGATGCGCTGCTGGCCCATGCCCGCAAGCGCCATGTGGCATGGAAGCCCTCGGGCAACACGCCCTACATCAACACGGTCACGGTGGATGAGCAGCCGCCCTACCCCGGCGATGTGGCGCTGGAGAAAAAGCTCTCGGCCATCCTGCGCTGGAACGCGCTGGCGATGGTGGTGCGCGCCAATGCCGCGCATGGCGAGCTGGGCGGCCACATCGCCAGCTATGCCTCGGCGGCCGATCTGTTCGAGACTGGCTTCAACCATTTCTTCCGCGCCGATGATGGCCACCAGGCCGCTGACCTGGTGTACTTCCAGCCCCACTCCTCGCCCGGCGTCTATGCGCGCGCCTTTCTCGAAGGGCGCCTGGGCGAAGAGAACCTGGCCCATTACCGTCAGGAGCTGGTGGCCGCCAGCCAGGGCATCCAGGGGCTGTGCTCCTACCCGCACCCCTACCTGATGCCCGAGTTCTGGCAGTTCCCCACCGGCTCGATGGGCATCGGACCGATCAATGCGATCTACCAGGCGCGCTTCATGCGCTACCTGGCCGACCGGGGCCTGGCCGATACCGCAGGCCGCAAGGTCTGGGGCTTTTTTGGCGATGGCGAAATGGACGAGCCCGAATCCATCGCCGCCCTCACCCTGGCCGCACGCGAGGGGCTGGACAACTGCATCTTCGTCATCAACTGCAACCTGCAGCGGCTCGACGGCCCGGTGCGCGGCAATGGCCGCATCATCGATGAGCTCGAGGCGCTCTTTAGCGGCGCGGGCTGGAACGTCGTCAAGTGCCTCTGGGGCTCGGAGTGGGATCCGCTCTTGGCGCGCGACCACAGCCATGTGCTGGCGCGCACGTTTGCGCACACGGTCGATGGTGAGTTCCAGACCCTGTCGGCCAACGATGGCGCCTTCAACCGCGAGCATTTCTTCAACCAGAGCCCCGAGCTAGCGGCTTTGGTCGCCCACCTGTCGGACAGCGACATCGACCGCCTGCGCCGCGGTGGCCATGACCCGGTCAAGATCCACGCCGCCTTTGCCAGCGCCGCTGCGCACAGCGGCCAACCCACCGTGGTGCTGGCCAAGACGATGAAGGGCTATGGCATGGGCAGCATCGGCCAGGGCCGCATGACCTCGCACCAGCAAAAAAAGCTGGGCGCCGAGGACCTGCTGGCCTTCCGCGACCGCTTCAACCTGCCGCTGAGCGATGCGCAAGCCACCTCGGCCGCCTTTCTCAAGCCCGCCGATGGCAGTGCCGAGATGCGCTATCTGCTGGCGCGCCGCCAAGCTCTGGGCGGCTTTTTGCCGGCGCGCAAAGGCCAGGCCATGCCGGTGGCCGTGCCCGATCTGCAGGTGACGGCCGGCTTTGCGCTGCAGGCCGAGGGCAAACCGATGAGCACCACGATGGCCTTTGTGCGCCAGCTGGGCAACCTGCTCAAGGACCCGACCCTGGGCCCGCGCATCGTGCCCATCGTGGCCGATGAGGCGCGCACCTTTGGCATGGCCGGGCTGTTCCGCCAGGTGGGCATCTACGCGCCTTTTGGCCAGCTCTACCAACCCGAGGACAACGCCTCGATGCTGCTCTACCGCGAAGCGAGCAGCGGCCAGATCCTGGAAGAAGGCATCAGCGAAGCGGGCGCACTGTCGTCCTGGACGGCGGCCGCCACCAGCTACAGCACCCATGGCGCCGCCATGCTGCCGTTTTTCATCTTCTACAGCATGTTCGGCTTCCAGCGTGTGGGCGATTTGATCTGGGCCGCTGCCGACCAGCGCGCACGCGGCTTTTTGATCGGCGCCACCTCCGGGCGCACCACCTTGGGCGGCGAAGGCCTGCAGCACCAGGACGGCAGCAGCTTGCTGAGCGCCTCCACCGTGCCCAACTGCAAGAGCTACGACCCCGCCTTTGCTGGCGAGCTGGCCGTCATCATCGACCATGGCATGCAGCGCATGTTGCAAGAGCAGCGCGACGAGTTCTTCTACATCACCGTCACCAACGAAAACGTGGCCAACCCCAGCCTGCCGCCTGAGGCCCATGAAGGGGTTATCCGCGGCATGTACCGGCTGCAGGCCGGCTCTGCGCACAGCCCGCGCCGGGTGCAGCTGCTGGGCAGTGGCGCGATCATGGGCGAGGTGCTCAAGGCCGCTGCCATTCTGGAGCGCGAGCACCGCGTCGCTGCCGATGTCTGGAGCGTCACCAGCTATGCCGAGCTGGCCCGCGATGGCGAGGCCCAGCTGGAGCTCTGGCGCGCAGGCAAGGCCAGCGCCCCCAGCTGGTTTGCGCAGCAACTGGCGTCCTCGCAAGGCCCCATCATTGCCGCCAGCGACTATGTGCGCGCCTTGCCCGAGCTGGTGCGCGCTTACCTGCCCACCGACGACCGTGGCCTGCCGCGCCAGCATTACTACACGTTGGGGACGGACGGCTTTGGCCGCAGCGATTCGCGCGCGGCGCTGCGCCAGCATTTCGCCGTCGATGCCGCCGCCATCGTGCAGACCTATCTGCGCAGCCAACAGACCTGAGCACCTGCTTAAAAGGGGGTGCGCAAAAAAGCCAAGCCACTGTGCACAAGCGCCCAGCCGGGCGCACAACTCCTGATTTGATAGCTGACCGTGCTTTTCTGACAAGCACGGGCAGCTATTTTTAGGGAAGCTCTGCCGAAGAAGGCACCCGGTGCAGCGCAGTAATTGTCCCAATACCACCCAGCGCTGTGCATGCCAGTATCGGGTCCATGCGGCTGCCGCATCGAGACAACACCATAAACATTAGGAGCAACTATGCAACGCACTCGCCTGGCGCAAGCCTTGGCCACCTTGGGACTGCTGGGCTTGACCGCCGCCATGGGCACGGCCCATGCACAGGACAAGGTCAAGATCGGCTATATCTCCGACCTGTCGAGCCTGTATGCCGACCTCGAAGGCAAGGGTGGCGCCACCGCCATCCAGATGGCGATTGACGACTTTGGCGGCAAGGTGCTGGGCAAGCCGATCGAAATGCTGGTCGTTGACCACCAGAACAAGGCCGATATCGCCGCCAGCAAGGCGCGCGAGTGGATCGACACGCAGAACCTGACGATGATCTTCAGCGGCACCAACTCGGGCACGGCGCTGGCGCTGGCCAAGGTGGCCGATGAGAAAAAGCGCGTGATGATCAACAATGGCGCGGGCACCTCGGCGCTGACCAACGAGGCCTGCACGCCCTACACCGTGCACTATGCCTATGACACCGTGGCGCTGTCCAAGGGTGCGGCCGGCGCCATTGTCGACAACGGCGGCAAGAACTGGTTCTTTCTGACCGCCGACTATGCCTTTGGCCATGCGATGGAAGCCGATGCCACCAAGGTCGTCAAGGCCAAGGGCGGCGCCGTGGCTGCGGCCGTGCGCCACCCGCTCAATGCCTCCGACTTCTCGTCCTTCCTGCTGCAGGCGCAAAGCTCCAAGGCCCAGGTGCTGGCGCTGGCCAATGCCGGCGGCGACACCATCAACGCCATCAAGGCGGCCAAGGAATTCGGCATCGACAAGTCGATGAAAATCGCGCCGCTGCTCGTCTTCTACAGCGACATCCACAGTCTGGGCCTGAAGAACACCGCCGGCATGCAGTTCGTCACCAGCTGGTACTGGGACATGAACGACGCAACGCGCAAGTTCGCGGACGCCTACATGAAGAAAACCCAGCGCCGCCCCACCGAAATCCAGGCCGCCGACTACTCGGCCACGATGAACTACCTCAAGGCCGTGCAGGCCGCCGGCACCACCGATGCCGACAAGGTGATGGAGACCTGGCGCGGCATGAAGATGGACGACTTCTTTGGCTCGGGCACCTTGCGCGCCGACGGCAGCTACATCCACGACATGTACCTGGTCCAGGTCAAGACCCCGCAGGAATCCAAGGGCACCTGGGACTACTACAAGATCGTCAAGAAGCTGCCGGGTGACGAGGTGTTCACGACCAAGGAAGAAACCAAGTGCGCGCTGTGGAAGTGATCTGAGCCCAGCCACCACCACCACGATGCCTGGCGATGCCAGGCATTTTTCTTGCATGAACACGGCGGCGCCGGCGCGCCAGCCACCTTGTCACGGGCTGTTTTTTATCGTCCCCCATAATGGGCCTGCCATCCGCAGAAAAGGAAATCCTATGTCCCAGACTCCCAGCAATGCCGATTTCGACTCCCTTCTCCCTGGCCGCGCCACCTTGGCCGGCAGCACCCGCCGCAGCGCCCTGCAAATGGCGCTGGGCGTAGGCTACGCCGCAGCAGCGGTGCCAGTGATGGCGCAAACCGCCATCAAGACCCCCGATACCGGTCTGACGGCCGGCACGATCCAGTACACGGTTGACGGCTTCCAGGTCAGCGCCTACCGCGCAGCGCCTGCTGGCAAGACCCACCTGCCGGTGGTGCTGGTGATCCAGGAAATCTTTGGCGTGCACGACTACATCGCCGACACCTGCCGCCGCCTGGCCCAGTTGGGCTACCTGGCCATTGCGCCCGAGCTGTTTGCGCGCCAGGGCGACCCACGCAAGTACACCGAGATCAGCCAGCTCCAAAGCGAGCTGGTCAGCAAAGTGCCCGATGCCCAGGTCATCAAGGACCTGGACGCCGCCCTCGCCTGGGCCAAGGACAATGGCGGCGACACCAGCCGCGCCGGCATCACCGGTTTTTGCTGGGGTGGCCGCATCACTTGGCTGTATGCCGCCACCGGCAAGGTCAAGGCCGGTGTTGCCTGGTATGGCCGCCTGCAAGGCGCTGCCAGCGAGTTGCAGCCCAAGCACCCGATTGACCTCAGCAGCGCGCTCAAGGCCCCCGTGCTCGGCCTCTACGGCGGCAAGGACCAGGGGATTCCGCTTGAGTCCGTGGAGGCCATGAAGCAAAGCCTGCAAAAGGCCGGTGCCGCAGGCAATGCGGCCGCTGCTGCATCGAGCTTTCATGTCTATCCCGAAGCGGGCCACGCCTTCCATGCCGACTACCGCCCCAGCTACCGCAAGGATGCGGCAGATGACGGCTGGAAGCGCATGCAGGACTGGTTCAAGACGCATGGCGTCATCTAAACCCCTGAGCCCCGCCTAGCCCGCCACAGGCTCCGCAAGACAAAACCCTGCCAGCGCACCATGCGCTGGCAGGGTTTTTTATAGTCACCTTGCGGTCCTCAGTTCATCGGGTTGTCGCGCCAGAACAGGTCCCAGGGGTCCATTTCCTTGCCGTCGGGGAATTTGCACACCGTGTTCTTGCCCTTGGGCGTGTTGAGCAAGGAGCCGCCCATCTGCACGCAGTAGGCCGATGCAGGGCTGCGCGGGCCGGCATAGGTGGTGGCGTAGGAGGCGGCTTCCTTCTCGTCGGGGTCACGCAGCGGCTTGAGGCCCGAAGAGCTGCTGCAGGCGGCCAGGGCGGACACAGCCACCAGGGCTGCCACGCTTTTGCACAGAATCGATAAAGAGGTCATCACAAAGCCATTCGTTGTCCAGCCTGCATTATCCCAAAGCGGGCGAGCCACTGCCATGGCCGCCCTCCTGGTCCAGCAGCTCGCCCACACGCTGGCGCAGTTGCTCGGCAGAACACTCGGCAGCCGGGCTGGCCGCTCCAATGCGCAAGGTCACGCGGTTGAACAAGCCTCGGCGGAACGGCCGGGTCATCGCGCCTTGGGGCTCGATGCGGCTGAAAAACGACCCCCAGAGGTTGGTCAGTGCCATCGGCACCACGGGCACGTCCAGCCCATCTGCACGGGCCTGCTCCAGGATCTTCATCACACCGCCCTTGAAGGCCTGCAGCTCGCCGTCGCGGGTGATGCCGCCCTCGGGAAAGATAGCGAGCAGATCGCCCTCGCGCAGCACCTGCGCGGCGCGGGCAAAGGCGGCCTCGTAGACGGCAGGGTCTTCGCTGCGGGGCGCCACCGGAATGGCTTTGCACAGGCGGAACAGCCAGCCCAGCAGGGGCGTGCGGAAGATACGGTAGTCCATCACAAAGTAGATCGGGCGCGGGCTGGCGGCCATCATCAAAATGGGGTCGACAAAGCTCACATGGTTGCAGGTCAGCAGCGCCGGCCCGCTGGTGGGGATGTGCTGCGCGCCCTGCACGCGAAAGCGGTAGACCAGGTTGGTGACCAGCCAGGCAATGCAGCGCAGCAGGTATTCAGGCACCAGCAAGAAGATGTACGTGGCGACAATCGCATTGGCAATGCCGGTGAACAGGAAAATCTGCGGCACCGTGAAGCCCGCGCCCAGCAAGGCGCCAGCGATCACCGAGCTGGCAATCATGAACAGCGCATTCAAGATATTGTTGGCCGCAATGATGCGGGCGCGGTGCGTGGGCTGGCTGCGCAGCTGGATCAGCGCATACATGGGCACGCTGTACAGGCCCGCAAACAGCGACAGCAGCGCCAGATCGGCCATCACGCGCCAGTGCGCCGGCTGGCTGATGAAGCCCAGTGCCGTCCAGGCCTGGGCCGGCTGCGCCAGGCCGCGCGAGGCAAAGTACAGGTCAATCGCAAACACGCTCATGCCGATGGTGCCAATGGGCACCAGGCCAATCTCCACCTGGCGGCGCGAGAGCACCTCGCACAGCAGCGAACCCAGGCCGATACCGATGGAAAACACCACCAGCAGCAGCGAAGCGACATGCTCATTGCCATGCAGCACCTCCTTGGCAAAGCTGGGGAACTGGCTCAGAAACACCGCGCCAAAGAACCACATCCAGCTGATGCCCAGCAGCGAGCGGAACACCACCACATTGCCATGCGCCAACTTCAGGTTGCGCCAGGTCTCGCTCACCGGGTTCCAGTTGATCTGGAGGCCCGGGTCGGTGGCCGGCACCACCGGCACGCCTTGCGCGGTGAGGCGACCCACCACCGCCAGGCCCAGGCAGGCCACGCCCACCGCGGCATGGCCGATACCGGGCAGAGCCACCAGCAGCCCACCCACCACATTGCCCAGCAAGATGGCGACAAAGGTGCCCATCTCGACCATGCCATTGCCGCCGGTCAGCTCATCGTCGCGCAGCACCTGGGGCAGGTAGGCAAACTTCACCGGCCCGAACAGCGTGGAATGCAGGCCCATCAAGAACACGCAGCCCAGCAGCACAGCCGGGCTCTCGATCCAGAAGCCCACACCAGCGATCAGCATCACGCCAATCTCCAGGTCCTTGACGAAGCGGATCATGCGGTGCTTTTCGTACTTGTCGGTCAGCTGCCCCGAGGTCGCCGAGAACAGCAGAAAAGGCAGGATGAACAAGGCCCCGATCACCAGGCCGGCCATGGCAGGCGGCATCCAGGCCACCTGCAGCTGGTAGGTCACCATGACGGTGAAGGCGAACTTGAACAGGTTGTCGTTGGCGGCCCCGGCAAACTGGGTCCAGAAGAAGGGGGCAAAGCGGCGCTGGCCCAGCAAGGCAAACTGGTTGGGGTGGTCTGGCGCATCGAAGGCAGGCACAGACGGGGCATGTGGACGGTTCATGGAACAAGCATCTCCTGGCGGATCAAGGGCGGTGGGGGTGGTCGGTACCGGGCATTCAGCGCAAACGCACTGCCCCCAGCGCGCCGTCCCCGATTGTGCCTGCGGACGCGCGGTTTGGGCACGCCAGTTGGCGCGCTTGCAGCGCCGTTCGCAACAGTGGCACCAGCGCAAGCGCAGCGGCCAGGTGCTTGAGCGCATGGCCGGCCACCAGATGGCCGCTGCCGGCCCAGACGGCGGCATCGCCCAGCTCGAACAGCTTGGCCAGCGCATACCAGGCCACAACGGCCGCCAGGGGCCAGCGGATAAGTGGCGCGGCCGGCGGGCTGCGCTGCTGCCACAGCGCCACTACCACCAGCAGTACCATGCCAGCGCCCTGCAACACGGCCCAGGGCAGCAGCTGCCCGGTCTGCAACCAGATCCACAGCGCCAGTGGCCCGCCCAGCAGCACGGCGAGTGCTGTCAGCCAGGCGGCGCGGGCATTCAGCTGCGACTGCAGCGCCAGGCCCAGCACACCGGCAAACACCGGCACCATGCCCATGCGGTCCCAGAAGACACGCACATCGCCGGGCAGCAGGTGGTAGTAGGACGAACCGACGGCAGTCAGCACCAAACCGCCAAACACCAGCAGCAACCAGGGCTGCGCGCCTTGGGATCGCAAGGTGTCAGCGGGTGTTTTGACACTCGCCAACAAGCCCCAGATGCCGACCAGCAGGAACGGCAGATTGCTCAGTACATCGGCCGCGTTGGCCAGGCCCAGCAGCGGGCGCTGATCGGCGAAGTCATGGTAATGGGCCGCCTGCGGCACATAGGGCCCCAGGCAGGCAAGGGCCAGCATGGCGGCATAGAAGGCGTAAAGCACGCATTCCGCAGCCAGGCTGCGGGGGCTTGGAGGTTGGGAGGTATCAGTCATGACCTGCACTGTGCCGCTGGCGCGCCAGAGCGTCTCGCAATCCCGGCGCGATCCCCTATGATGGCACCCAAAGTATGACAGGACGATACCCATGAGCACCACCGCCGATCTGGTACTGGCATTGAAAAAAGAGCTAAAAGCCGCACAAATGACCTATGCAGACCTGGCCGAGGCGCTGGGCATGGCCGAGTCCAGCGTCAAGCGCATGCTGGCCAAGGGCGACATGCCGCTGTCGCGCATCGATGCCATCTGCCATGTGCTGCGCCTCGATTTTGCCGACCTGGCACGCCGCGTGGCCGACAACCAGCCGCTGATCAAGGAGCTGACGCAGCAGCAGGAGCAGGCGGTGGTGGCAGACAAGAAGCTGCTGCTGATGGCCATCTGCGTGCTCAGCCAGTGGACGCTGGAGCAGGTGCTGGCCACCTACCGCTTGAGCGAGGCCGAGGGCATCAAGTACCTGGCGCAGCTCGACCGCATCGGCATCATCGAGCTGCGCCCGATGAACCGCTACCGGCTCAAGCTGGCCAAGACCTTCCGCTGGCGCCCGCATGGCCCGGTGATGGAGTATTTTCGCGAGAACGCGGTGCACGACTATTTCTTGGGCACGTTCGACAAATCCGGAGAGGGTTTGATGCTCGTGCATGGCGCCATCAGCCGCACCTTGGCCCCCGCCTTTTTGGAGCGCCTGCAGCGCGTGGCCCAGGATTTTGCCCAGCAGCACCTGACCGACCAGCGCCTGCCCGAGAAGGAGCGCGAAGGCTATACCCTGCTGCTGGCGATGCGCAGTTGGGAGCTGTCGGTGTTTACCGAAATGCGGCGCCTTCAGCCGGGTGGCAATCGTTAAGCCGCCTGGGTAAACAGCATCAGCGCACCGGCATAGCGGTGCAGCTGCTGGCCGGCAATCTCGCCCTGGCTGAAAAAGCCCACCAGCGGGATATCGCCCAGCACATGGTGGATCAGCTCCAGCTCGGCACCAGGCACGCCGAAATAGGGGCTCGCCCGCTGCGCGCAGCTGATATAGACGGCCCCCGCAATGCGGCGGCCGGCCGCCGCATCGCCCAGCGCGCTATCGCCCAGCGGCAGGCCGGTTTGCGCCTCGGCGGGGGACAGTGACTCTTGCAGCTCGGCACACATGCGCAGCAAATCGGCGCGGGCCGCCGACAGGTTGCGCTGGCAAAAGCACAGGTACTGCTGGGGCTGCGCCTGCTCTGACAGCACAATGCCCCGGCTGACCATGTCCACGCCCACCAGCGGCACCACGCGCGCCTCCGGGCCCAGCTGCCCGGCATGCACAGCCGATTCGGGCGCATGCGGCTCCAGCGCGGCATGGATATGGCGCATCGTGCGGGTGGCCCGCTCGGGGTCCGCATCCAGCCGCACGGGCATCAGCTCCTCAAGCACATCGAGCGCGGGCCGGCCATCCAAAGCCAGCACCACATGGCCTTGCATTGCGGTGATGCGCATGCGCGCACCCATCACCTGGCAGCCCTGGGTCAGCTCTTGCACCACGCCGGCATCGGCAGAGAACGCCAGGCCCGAAAGCCCACCGCGCAGCACCCCGTTGTGACTGGGGCCCAGCGCCTTGCTCCAGGCCAGTTGCAGCGGCGCTACCGCCTCGGAATTGAGGCCGCCCAGCACGCTGCCAGCGCGCGTGCGCGCGGCCAGCTCTTCGAGCAGTTCTGCAAAATCCGGCAGGCCCGCATCGGCATGCACCAGCGCGCGGTCCCAGGGCGATGTAGGCGCCACCGGCAGCGGCGCAATGCCTGAGAACAAGCGGTAGGAATGGGCAGGCAGCTCCAGCAGCATGACCGACAGCGCCGGCTCGTTCAGGTACTCGGCATGCGAGGCCATCACGCCAACGCCGACCGAGCCGCTCCAGTCGCCGATCTGCGGAAACTCGTCCTGCAAGGCCTCCAGCAACTGCGGCGCATGGCGTGCAAAGGCATCCGTAAAATACACCAGGCCGAGGTTGGGCGCGCTGGCATAGCCCGCCTGGGCCATGCGGCCTCTCAGTTGCGCCACCACCAGCGCCACAGCCATCCGCCAGTCGGGATGGGTCACATGACCATAGGGAAAAAGCTTTGTGCCTGCCATTGTCAACAACCTGCTGCTGCGCGGCTGCCGGCCCAGTCCCGCGCTAAAAAATCACGATCACTCAAGCGTTCTTGCTGGCTCAACGCTGGCCGGAGGAAGGCTTGCGGGGCGCGGCGTTCCGTGAGGCGACCTTGCTTGGGGCGGCTTGGCGGGCGCCGTTGGCAGAGCCTGCGCCTTTGGACGGTGTCGCCTTGCGGGGTGCTGGCTTGCTGGAGCCGCTTCCTGCGCCAGCCTGCGGCCCGCTCCTAGGCTTCTGACCAGCTGCTGTGGCAGCCTTGCTGCGGCCTGCCGCAGCAGCGCTGCGCTTGGCCGATGTCTGCTGGCCCATCGCGGCCTTGGCCGCCGCCTTGCCGGCTTCGGCCATCTCCTGGGCTGTGCTGCGCACCGCCTGCGCAGCGGAGGCTGCCGCCCGTTGGGTACTGGCTGCATGGACCATCGCCTGCTCGGTGACATCCTGCACAGCCTGCTGGGCGATGTGCTGGAACTGCTGGGTCAGCGCGCCCCACCACTGCATGGGGTCGGTCGCCGAAGCGGCGGCGGCACTGGCCTGTTCAGATTTCTCGGGCTGTTCTGTTGCGGCAGCGGCCGGTGCGGGCGCGGGCGCGGGTGTGGTTGCGGCTGCAGGGGCGGGGCTGGGCGTCTCGGTGGTTGTTGGCGCCACCGCTGCCGCTTGTTGCGCCTGCGCAGCCGTGCTCTGGGCAAACTGCTGCCAGCTTTGCACCATGGTGCTGGCCCAGTTCTCTACCGGCACATTCATCGTCTGCAAGGCCGACAAGGTCATCTTCTGCACTTCCATCGCCTGGATGGTGGCGGCCAGCGCCCGCTGGTTCTGCTCCAGCCAGAACAGCACGGTCTTGAGCTCCTGAATGCGCTTTTCCAGGTCCGGCACATTCATCGTCGGCGCCACCCATTCCTGCCATTGCGCAAAGGCCGCAGAAGGCTTGGAGCTACCGCCCGCTGCGAGCTTTTGCAGAAAATCAAAGCCGGGGGCAAAGGGGTTGAAAGACGGGGCGGAGTCTTGCATGGTGTTGTCTCCAGGAGTTGGGCCGTCGGCCGCGTGTGCAATGCCAGGGTGTATGCTGCACAGCTTAGCGGATTGTGCAGCCCCTGCCTATGTGATAAATCGCTTGCGGCTGCGTACGACCACCCTTGCAACCTGCCTTTTTGAGCCCGCCACCATGCAGAGCCTTTTCCATCTCGCCTTCCATGTGCACGACCTGGATGCTGCACGCCACTTCTACCGCGACACGCTCGGCTGCGCCGAAGGCCGCAGCACCGACAGCTGGGTGGACTTTGATTTCTTTGACCACCAGATCTCCTGCCACCTGGGCAAACCCTTTGAGACCAGCAATACCGGCCTGGTGGGCAACCACAAGGTGCCGATGCCGCACTTCGGTCTGGTGCTGAAACTCGAGGACTGGAAGCAGCTGGCCGAGCGCCTGCGCGCCGCCAACACACGCTTTGTGCTCGAGCCCCAGGTGCGCTTTGAAGGCGAGCCCGGCGAGCAATGGACGATGTTCTTCTACGACCCGAGCGGCAACCCGATCGAGGTCAAAGGCTTTCGCTCGCTGGCGCAGTTGTACGCGCATTGATGGGGCGCTGTGGCCCCGCCAGGAGCATCTGAGGCGGGGCAAGCGCTGCTGCCGCCCTGCCTGTGGTGGCTAGCGCAGCGATCAGACTTGGTGTCCATCGGTACTTGAGAAACGGGCACAAAAAAGCCAGCTCGAAAGCTGGCTTTTGGTGTTTTGGTTGCGCGAGAAGGATTTGAACCTCCGACCTTTGGGTTATGAGCCCAACGAGCTACCAGACTGCTCCATCGCGCACCGCAATTATAGCGCGACTTTGGTACTGCATTTTGGCGGAATGCGCTTTTAGCGTATATTTTTTGCGCTTCGACTTTTATAGCAATCTTGGCGGGATCAAAGCGGCGGCCTTACCGGCCCACTTTTCAGGCTGACCAGCCCAGTCCGCAACGGTTGCTGCCCGGCAGCCAGGCACAAAAAAGCCAGCTCGAAAGCTGGCTTTTGATGTTCTGGTTGCGCGAGAAGGATTTGAACCTCCGACCTTTGGGTTATGAGCCCAACGAGCTACCAGACTGCTCCATCGCGCACTTGCATTATAGCTCGGGTTTTCCTTAATGCGAAGCGCTTTGTCATCATTTGGAAAACTATTTGTGGAATGAGGGCCTCAAGCGCTGCTTGCAGCGATCGGCAAAGGCGCAGCGCCATAGAAAAAGCCCACCGAAGTGGGCTTTTCAGTCGGGACCTGCAGAGGGCTTATTCTGCTGCGGCATCACCGGCTTCTTCAGCGCGGTCCACCAGTTCAACATAGGCCATAGGCGCGTTGTCGCCCACGCGGAAACCCATCTTCAGGATACGGGTGTAGCCGCCTGGACGGTTGGCCGAGCGAGGACCCAGCACGTTGAACAGCTTGGTGACGCTGTCGCGGCTGCGCAGACGGTCAAAAGCCAGACGGCGGTTAGCCACGGTGTCCACCTTGGCCAGCGTGATCATGGGCTCGATCACCTTGCGCAGTTCCTTGGCTTTAGGAACGGTGGTCTTGATGGCTTCGTGCTCGATGAGCGAATTCATCATGTTTTGCAGCATCGCCTTACGGTGAGACGAGGTGCGGTTCAGTTTGCGGAGGCCGTGTCCGTGACGCATGGTGCTTTTCCTTTTAGATTGATTCAATCAAACAGCCGTATCAGGTACTGTTCGACGCACTACGATTGAGCTCCCCCACCATTGGGAGAGCTCTCCATTATAACTTAACGCTTTTCCAAACCGGCTGGTGGCCAGTTTTCAAGCTTCATACCCAGGGTCAGACCACGGGAAGCCAACACTTCCTTGATCTCGTTGAGCGACTTGCGACCCAGATTCGGGGTCTTGAGCAACTCATTTTCGGTGCGCTGGATCAGGTCACCGATGTAGTAGATGTTCTCGGCCTTCAAGCAGTTGGCAGAACGCACGGTCAGTTCCAGCTCGTCCACAGGACGCAGCAGGATCGGATCGAACGTGGCGTTGTTGCGCGCCTGGCCACCTGGCTGGTCGAACACATCCAATGCGCCGCCTTCGAGCTGCGCAAACACGGCAAGTTGCTCCACCAGGATCTTGGCCGACGAGCGCACTGCATCTTCTGCAGCGATGGCACCGTTGGTTTCGATCTCGAGAACCAGCTTGTCCAGATCGGTACGCTGCTCCACACGGGCGGATTCGACCGTGTAGCTAACGCGCTTGATCGGCGAGAACGATGCGTCCAGCACAATGCGGCCGATCGACTTGGTCGACTCGTCACCGTAGCGGCGCACGTTACCGGGCACATAGCCACGGCCTTTTTCCACCTTGATCTGCATGTCCAGCTTGCCGCCTTGCGACAGGTTGGCGATGACATGATCAGGGTTGATGATTTCTACATCGTGAGGCGTCTGAATGTCAGCAGCCGTCACCACGCCTTCGCCATCCTTGCGCAGGCTCAGCGTCACTTCGTCACGGTTGTGGAGCTTGAACACCACGCCCTTGAGGTTCAGCAAGATGTTGACCACATCTTCCTGGACGCCGTCGATAGACGAGTACTCGTGCAGCACACCTGCAATGGTCACTTCCGTCGCTGCATAACCCACCATCGAGGACAGCAGAACACGACGCAGCGCATTGCCCAGCGTGTGCCCGTAGCCGCGTTCAAACGGCTCCAGCTCTACCTTGGCGCGATTGTGGCCCAGCTGTTCTACGTTAATTGTCTTGGGTTTCAGCAAATTGGTCTGCATGCAAACTTCCTCTCAATACCCCCGGCTCGTTACACCGGTAAGGCTGGTGAAGCACCAGAACCGCGATGCCTCGCGGTTCTGGGACGGATACACTTTCGCAGTCGAAAACGACCGTGAAATTAACGAGAATACAATTCGACGATCAGCGATTCGTTGATGTCAGCACCGAATTCATCGCGGTCTGGAGACTTCTTGAAGACGCCTTCAGCCTTGTCAGCCGACACGTCCACCCAAGCGGGGAAGCCCACTTGACCAGCCAGTTGCAGCGACTCAACGATACGGGCTTGCTTCTTCGACTTTTCGCGCACCGCCACCACGTCGCCTTCCTTCACCGAGTAGGAAGGAATGTTGACGGATTGACCGTTCACTGTGATGGCCTTGTGGGACACCAGCTGACGCGCTTCGGAGCGGGTCGAGCCAAAGCCCATGCGATACACCACGTTGTCCAGACGGCTTTCCAGCAGGCTCAGCAGGTTCGCGCCGGTGTTGCCACGGCGACGATCAGCTTCAGCGAAGTAACGGCGGAATTGCTTCTCCAGCACACCGTAGGTGCGCTTGACCTTTTGCTTTTCACGCAGTTGCAGACCGTAGTCCGAGGTACGCGTGCCGGAGGTGCGGCCGTGTTGACCTGGCTTGGTGTCCAGCTTGACCTTGTCCGCGATCGAGCGACGTGCGCTCTTCAAGAACAGGTCTACGCCTTCGCGGCGGGAAAGTTTGCCCTTAGGGCCAATAAAACGTGCCACTTGAATATCCTTTTTTCAGCTACCGCATAAATGCGGGAGCCGCCAGAGCACCATGCACTGGCGGCGGTGGGCTTATGGTGAGTTAGATACGACGACGCTTTTGAGGGCGGCAACCGTTGTGCGGGACTGGCGTCACGTCGGAGATCGACGTGATGCGGATGCCCAATGCACCCAGAGCACGCACCGAAGACTCGCGACCTGGGCCTGGGCCCTTGATCTCGACGTCCAGGTTCTTGATGCCCTGTTCCATGGCAGCACGGCCGGCCACTTCGGAAGCAACCTGGGCTGCGAAAGGCGTCGACTTGCGCGAGCCCTTGAAACCCTGGCCACCGGATGAAGCCCAAGACAACGAGTTGCCTTGGCGGTCGGTGATCGTGATGATGGTGTTGTTGAACGAAGCGTGAACGTGTGCAATGCCGTCAGAAATGTTCTTGCGAACTTTCTTACGTACACGTGCAGCTGCGTTGTTCTGAGACTTAGCCATTATGTACCTTCAATCTCTTTATTTCTTCAAAGCCGCTGCGCCTTTGCGCGGACCCTTGCGGGTACGGGCATTGGTGCGGGTACGCTGACCACGCATGGGCAGACCACGACGATGACGGAAACCGCGGTAGCAGCCGATGTCCATCAAACGCTTGATGTTCATCGTGGTTTCACGGCGCAGGTCACCTTCCAGGGTCAGGTGAGCGATTGCGTCGCGGATCTTTTCCAGATCAGCGTCCGTGAAGTCCTTGACTTTCTTGGCGTAGTCGATACCAGCGGCTTCGCAGATCTTGCGAGCGGTGGTGCGACCGATGCCATAGATAGCGGTCAGGCCGATCTCCGCATGCTTGTGCGGAGGGATGTTAATACCAGCAATACGTGCCATTTGTGTCCTCTAATACTTTAGATTAACCTTGGCGCTGCTTATGGCGCTGGTCGGTGCAGATCACGCGTACGACACCCTTGCGACGGATGATCTTGCAGTTACGGCAAATCTTCTTTACCGAAGCTGAAACTCTCATTTCATTCTCCTAAAACTTCCATCCGCTCCAGTCTGTGACGGCATTTCAAATATTTAGCCCGAACAGACTGGAGGGCACACTTTCCTGTCGATCTCAGTTTTTGGCTGAGGCCTTGAAGTTCGCCTTCTTCAGAAGCGACTCATACTGCTGAGACATCATGTAGTTCTGGACCTGGGACATGAAGTCCATGGTCACCACGACGATGATCAACAAGGAAGTGCCACCGAAATAGAACGGAACGTTGTACTTCAGGATCAAGAACTCTGGCAGCAGACACACGAAGGTGATGTAAACAGCACCCGCAAGCGTCAAACGCACCAAAATCTTATCAATATAACGTGCTGTCTGATCCCCTGGTCGAATCCCGGGAATAAAGGCACCACTCTTCTTCAGGTTATCGGCCGTTTCGCGGCTGTTGAAAACCAAGGCCGTATAGAAGAAGCAGAAAAAGATGATCGCTGCGGCATAGAACATCACATAGATGGGCTGACCAGGAGTCAGCGTGCTAGCAATGTCCTTGAGCCAACGCATCGATTCGCCAGCGCTGAACCAGTTCACAACAGTGGCAGGCAGCAAGATGATCGACGAAGCGAAGATGGGCGGAATCACACCAGCCATGTTCAGCTTCAGTGGCAAGTGCGAAGACTGACCACCATACACCTTGTTTCCAACCTGACGGCGCGCGTAGTTCACCAGGATCTTGCGCTGTCCACGCTCGACAAACACGACGAAGTACGTCACGGCTGCCACTACGAGAACAATGAAGATCGCGGCAATGATGCTCATCGCACCAGTACGCACCAATTCGAGCAATCCACCGATGGAGCTGGGCAGACCCGCAGCAATACCGGCGAAAATCAGGATCGAGATCCCGTTGCCCAAACCACGCTCGGTGATCTGTTCACCCAGCCACATCAGGAACATCGTACCGGCGGTCAAGCTGACCACGGCGGTAAGACGGAACCCGAAACCAGGGCTGAGGACCAAACCGGCAGTGCCTTCCAGCGCCACGGCAATGCCGAGCGACTGGAACAGCGCAAGCGCCAATGCACCGTAACGGGTGTACTGGGTAATCTTGCGACGGCCGGCTTCGCCTTCCTTCTTCATCTGTTCGAATGTCGGGACGACGTAGGTCATCAATTGCATGATGATCGATGCCGAGATGTACGGCATGATCCCCAGTGCAAACACGGTGAAGCGCGAGAGCGCTCCGCCCGAGAACATGTTGAACAGGTTGAGAATGCCACCCTGTTGGCTATTGAACAGCTGCTGCAACTGGTTGGGATCGATACCAGGCACCGGAATATGAGCTCCGATGCGGTAGACGATCAGCGCCAGCAACAGAAAAACCAAACGACGACGCAGATCGCCGTATTTACCGGTCTTTGCAATAGTTGCGGTGTTCGTAGCCACTGATGAATCTTTCAGAAAGGGTTAGGCGACGCTACCGCCAGCAGCTTCGATCGCAGCCTTGGCACCAGCGGTGGCGCCGATGCCGTTCAGCTTGACAGCCTTGGACAGAGCACCGGTGTTGATCACCTTGACGACCTTGGCGCGTTGGCCAACCAGACCGGCTTGCTTGAGCACTGCCAGATCCACATCCGCAGCGCCCAGCAGCTCGAGCGCGGCCAGGGAGACTTCGGCGTTGAACTTCAACGTGGTGGACTTGAAACCGCGCTTGGGCAGGCGACGCTGCAAAGGCATTTGACCGCCTTCGAAGCCTACCTTGTGGTAGCCACCCGAACGCGACTTTTGACCCTTGTGACCACGGCCGGCGGTCTTACCCAGACCCGAACCGATACCGCGACCCACGCGACGCTTGGCGTGCTTGGCACCTGCTGCAGGCTTGATGCTATTGAGTTCCATCATCAATCCTTTCAGAGAACCTTCACCAGGTAGGCGATCTTGTTAATCATACCGCGCACTTCGGGGGTGTCCTTCAGTTCGCTGATGCTGTTCAGCTTGCGCAGACCCAGACCACGCACGGTGGCGCGGTGGTCTTCTTTGGTACCAATCGGGCTACGCACCAGTTGGACCTTCACAGTTTGTTGCGTTGTCATAGTGACTCCGATCAGACGAACAGGTCTTCAACCGACTTGCCACGCTTTGCAGCCACTTCCGCAGGGGTCGTGGAGTTGTTCAAAGCGTCGAAAGTGGCGCGAACCATGTTGTAGGGATTCGACGAACCATGGCTCTTGGCCACGATATCGGTGATACCCAGAACTTCGAAGACGGCGCGCATGGGGCCGCCGGCGATGATACCGGTACCCTTGGGGGCAGGAGCCAACATCACGTTGGCAGCGCCATGGTGACCCATCACTTTGTGATGCAGGGTGCCGTTCTTCAACGAAACCTTGATCATGTTGCGACGGGCTTCTTCCATAGCCTTCTGCACGGCAGCAGGCACTTCCTTGGACTTGCCCTTGCCCATGCCAACGCGGCCGTCACCATCGCCAACCACGGTCAGTGCAGCGAAGCCGAGAATACGACCACCCTTCACAACCTTGGTGACGCGGTTGACCGCGATCATTTTTTCGCGCAAACCGTCGTCATTCGCCTGGTCTTGCACCTTGGGGGAAAATTTAGCCATTTCTATCCACTCCGCTTAGAACTGCAGGCCGGCTTCGCGGGCTGCATCAGCCAGAGCCTTGACGCGGCCGTGGTAGGCAAAACCTGCACGGTCGAATGCAACCTTCTCAACGCCAGCTGCCTTCGCCTTTTCAGCGATGCGCTTGCCGATGAGAGTAGCTGCGGCGGTGTTGCCACCCTTGCCAGCTGCGCCCAGGTTGCTGCGCACTTCGGCTTCTGCCGTAGATGCGGTTGCAATCACCTTGGTGCCGTCGCCGGAAATGATCGTGGCATAGATATGGAGGTTCGTACGGTTCACCGTCAAACGCGCAACGCCTTGGTTGGCAATGCGGATACGGGTTTGCAGGGAACGACGAAGACGCTGCTGTTTCTTGTTCAACATGATGCAGCTCCTTATTTCTTCTTAGTCTCTTTGATCGTGACCTTCTCATCCGCATAACGGATGCCCTTGCCCTTGTAAGGCTCGGGAGGACGAACGGCACGAATCTCAGCTGCCAGCTGACCAACGCGTTGGCGGTCAGCACCCTTGATCACCACTTCCGTAGGGGTAGGGGTGGCCACGGTGATGCCAGCAGGCATTTCAAAGTTGACTGGGTGGGAATAACCAACGCTCAGGTTCAGCTTGCTGCCAGAAGCAGCGGCCTTGTAACCCACGCCGACGAGAGACAGCTTCTTCTCGAAGCCCTTGCTCACACCAACCACCATGTTGTTCACCAGCTGACGCATGGTGCCGCTCATGGCATTGGCTTCACGGGAGTCATTCACCGGCTCGAAAGCCAGCTTACCGTCGTTGTTGGAAACCTTGACCAGGGCGTTGGGGGTCAGCAGCAGCGTGCCGCCTGCGCCCTTGACGCTGATTTGGTCTTCCTTGATGGAGACATCCACACCTTGGGGGATGCTCACAGGCATTTTTGCTACACGGGACATGTCAGTATTTCTCCTTCAATGCCGCGTTAAGCCACATAGCAAAGCACTTCACCGCCGACACCGGCAGCGCGCGCTTTACGATCGGTCATCACACCCTTAGGCGTGGTCACGATTGCAACACCCAGGCCGTTTTGGACTTGAGGAATTGCAGTGCAGCCCTTGTACACACGCAGGCCAGGACGGCTCACGCGCTCGATACGCTCGATCACTGGACGACCAGCGTAGTACTTCAAGGTAATTGCGAGTTCAGACTTGCCATCTTCGGTCTTCACTTCGAAGCCATCGATGTAACCCTCGTCCTTCAAAACCTGTGCAATGGCAACCTTCACTTTGGAGGAAGGAACCAGCACGGTGGCTTTGGACACCATTTGTGCGTTACGGATACGGGTCAGCAAGTCAGCGATTGGATCACTCATGCTCATGTTTAATCTCCTGACTGCTTACCAGCTGGCCTTGGTCACGCCTGGGATGGCGCCGACGAATGCCAGTTCACGAATCTTGGCGCGGCCCAGACCGAATTGACGGAAAGTGCCACGGGGACGACCCGTGATTTCGCAACGTGCACGTTGACGAGTGGGGTTTGCATTGCGAGGCAGCTTTTGCAGGCCCAGACGGGCTGCATCACGCTCTTCGTCGGAACGCTTGGCGTCGCCGGCGATGGCCTTCAGTTCTGCATACTTGGCTGCGTACTTGGCAGCCAGCTTTTCACGCTTCAGTTCGCGTTGGATCAGTGCTTGTTTAGCCATGCATCACCTCAGTTCTTGAACGGGAAGCGGAAAGCCTGCAACAGTGCCTTGCACTCGTCGTCATTCTTCGCAGTCGTCGTAATGCTGATATTGAGACCACGCAGTGCGTCGACTTTGTCGTACTCAATTTCAGGGAAGATGATTTGTTCTTTGACGCCGATGTTGTAGTTGCCACGGCCATCAAAGGCGCGGCCAGAAATACCACGGAAGTCACGCACGCGGGGCAGAGCCACGGTGACGAAACGGTCCAGGAATTCATACATCTGAACGCCACGCAGGGTCACCATGCAGCCGATAGCTTGGCCTTCGCGGATCTTGAAACCAGCGATAGCCTTCTTGGCCTTGGTCACCACAGGCTTTTGACCAGCAATCTTGGTCAGGTCAGCCACGGCGTTGTCCATCACCTTCTTGTCGGAGACGGCTTCGCTCACACCCATGTTCAGGGTGATCTTCGTCAGGCGAGGCACTTCCATCGAGGAGGTGTAGCCGAACTTCTTCATCAGTTCGGGAGCGATTTGCTCACGGAATTGTTTTTGCAGTCGTGCAACGTTTGCCATGTCTTACTCCTTAGGCTGCGATTTCAGCGCCATTGGACTTGAACACGCGAACACGTGCGCCGTCGGCGTTCACCTTGATGCCCACGCGATCAGCCTTGCCGGTTGCCGCATTGAAGATAGCCACGTTGGATTGGTGGATAGGCATAGCCTTTTCCACGATACCGCCGTTGGTGCCCTTCATGGGGTTTGGCTTGACGTGCTTCTTCACCATGTTGATGCCTTCGATCACCAGGTGGGAGTCGTCCGCACGCAGGGTCACGGTGCCACGCTTGCCCTTGTCACGGCCGGTCAGCACGATAACTTCGTCGCCCTTGCGAATCTTGTTCATAGTGCTATTCCTTTAGAGAACTTCGGGGGCCAGCGACACGATCTTCATGAACTTTTCGGTACGCAGTTCACGGGTCACGGGACCAAAGATGCGGGTGCCGATAGGCTCCAGCTTGGCGTTGAGCAACACAGCAGCGTTGCCATCGAATTTGACGAGCGAACCGTCAGCACGGCGAATACCCTTTGCGGTACGCACCACCACAGCACTGTAAACCTCGCCTTTTTTGACGCGGCCACGTGGAGCAGCTTCTTTCACGCTCACCTTGATAATGTCACCAACGCTCGCATAGCGACGGTGCGAACCACCCAGCACTTTGATGCACTGGACAGACTTCGCGCCGGTATTGTCGGCAACCTCGAGTCGAGATTCTGTCTGGATCATTTCAATATTCCCAACTTGCACCAGCAGACCAGACAGCCCAATAAGAATTAATCCTCATGGACAGCCAAGCAGCCAGTCAGTCTTGGGCCCGTCGTCCACACCGCAACCATTTACGATGCTTCTCCTGGGCAGAAACCTCGCGCATTAAACGCGAAGCCCTCTATTGTGTCAGAGCTAGCACACCTCGTCAAGGGCGCGCACCCAAACCAGCGGTAAATTTGTATTTTTACGCCACTTTTTCGCCGGCGTACTGCTGCGCCAGCACCAGGAAAGCGGTCAGAGCCGTATCCGACCCCAATTCTTCCTGCAAGATCTCGGCCACGCGCGGGGCCAGCTTGGCGGCCAGGCGGGCATCCAAGAAGAGCAGGCGGCTGCGGCGGGCGAGCACGTCTTCGACAGTGCGCGCATATTCATAGCGCGCAGCAAAACGCACCATGGCTTCGCTCAGGCCATTGGCCAGCCAGACGTCGGCGCCTGGCAAGGTGGCCACAAACTCAGCCTCGCTGCCATAGGAGTGCATGCCTTGGGCCATGTGCATGCTGTGCTGGGCGCGGCCCGATGCGGGCGTACCCACCAGCGGCAGCTTCACGGTCACGCCACCGGGCTTGCGCGGCAGGCGCTGGGCATCGAAGCAGGCATTGAGCACGTCCTCGGCCATCGCGCGGTAGGTGGTCCACTTTCCGCCGGTCACCGTCACCATGCCGGACTTGCTGGTCAGCACCGTGTGCTCACGGCTGATACCCTTGGTGTTTTCGCCATCGTCGTCTTGCGGCTTGACCAGCGGACGCAGCCCGGCCCACATGCTGCGCACATCGGCCATCGTGGGGGCGCGGCTGAGGTACTTGCCCGCCTCGCTCAGGATGAAGTTCAGCTCTTCCTCAAACGGACGGGGCTCGCGCGCCAGGTCATGGCGCGGGGTGTCGGTCGTGCCCAGAATCACCTTGCCCAGCCATGGCACCGCAAACAGCACCCGGCCGTCGGCCGTCTTGGGCACGAGCAGGGCATGGTCCGAGGGCAGGAAATCGCGGTCCACCACCAGGTGCACGCCCTGGCTGGGCGCCACCATGGGCTTGACGGGCTTGCCCATCATCTCGGCATCCTGCTGGCGCAGGTGGTCCACCCAGGGGCCCGTGGCGTTGACCACGCAGCGCGCACGCACCGTGTAGCGCTGGCCAGACTCGGCATCCTTGCAGACCACGCCTGCGACCCGGCCCTCCTCCTGGATCAGCTCCGTCACCGGGCAGTAGTTGACCAGCAAGGCCCCCTTGGCAGCGGCCGTGCGGGCCAGCGCAATCGCCAGGCGGGCGTCGTCGAACTGGCCATCCCAGTATTTGACGCCGCCCTTCAAACCCTTGTCTTGCACCGTGGGCAGCAGCCGGCGCGTGGCGCCAGCCGAGAGAAACTGTGTCGAGCCCAGACCCGCCTTGCCCGCCAGCGCGTCGTACATCTTGAGGCCGATGCCATAGAACGGCGTGTCCAGCATCTTGTAGGACGGCATCACAAAGGCCAGCGGCTGGGCGATATGCGGCGCGTTGTTGAGCAAGGTGGTGCGCTCATGCAGAGCCTCGCGCACCAGCGAAATATTGCCCTGTGCCAGATAGCGCACGCCGCCATGCACCAGCTTGGTGGCGCGCGACGAGGTGCCCTTGGCAAAGTCCATCGCTTCGAGCAGCGCCACCTTGAAGCCGCGCGCGGCCGCATCGAGCGCCACGCCCAGGCCCGTGGCCCCGCCCCCGACCACCACCAGATCAAATACCGGCGTGGCGCCCAGGCGGGCCAGCAAATCAGTACGGTGAACAGACAGCGGTGCAGCAGCAGTGGACATGCGAAGTAGAAAGAAAGGTCTGAGGGTTGCGGCGCGCCGGCCTGGCCAGGATCGCCGCAAAGTGCCAAAGCCTGGAAGCGAGATTCGCTTTTGCGCTTTTGTCTCTAAATTTTATTCGTTTTTGATCTTTTTTGTTCGTTATTGGCAAATTTGCCGTTGGCGAAGCCCAAGATCTCAGCGGCGCAGCATGCCAGCCTGGCATGCCAATCTGATGACAAAACCACCCGCCAGCCATGGCTGATGCGGGGACCGCCCGGTGCGGCACGCCACCTCCTGCCTGCTGCACTGTTGCGTTTTGCACTATATTGGCGGGAGTTTTCGTTTTCATTCGTTTCAGATCCACGCCATGACGGAGCTCTACAACAGCAACCCTCGCCAACTGCTGCTCTTGCAAGAGGTGCAGCGCCGCAGCTCGGCCACCGTCGAGGAGCTGGCCGCCTTCCTGGGTGTGACGCTGCAGACCGTGCGCCGCGATGTGCAGCGGCTGTCCGAAGCCGGGGTGCTCACGCGCTTTCATGGCGGCGTGCGCGTGCCCAACTCCACCACAGAAAATCTCGCCCACCAGCAGCGCGAAGCGCTCAATGCCGACGGCAAGACCCGCATTGCCCAGGCCGTGGCCGCCCAGGTGCCACACAACTGCTCGCTGATCCTGAACATCGGCACCACGACCGAGGCGATTGCCCGCGCGCTGATGCAGCACCGGGGGCTGCGCATCATCACCAACAACCTCAATGTGGCCGCCACCTTGAGCAGCAATGCGGATTGCGAAGTGATCGTCGCCGGCGGCGTGGTGCGCGGCCGCGACCGAGGCATCATCGGCGAGGCTGCGGTGGACTTCATCCGCCAGTTCCGCGTCGATATTGCGCTCATCGGTATTTCCGGCATTGAATCAGACGGCAGCCTGCGCGACTATGACTTCCGCGAAGTGAAAGTGGCCCAGACCATCATGGACCAGGCACGCGAGGTCTGGATGGCGGCCGACCACAGCAAGTTTGGCCGCCCGGCGATGGTCGAGGTGGGCCCGCTCTCGCGCATTGACCGGCTGTTTACCGATGCCCCGCCGCCCGACCCCTTCCCCCGGCTGCTGCAGGAAGCCCATGTGCACTGCACCGTCGCTTGACAGCCGGGTACAGCCCGCCTGCCCTTTGTTGATTTGATTGAAATACCGGCTCAGACCGGCCTTGAGACATGACCTATCTGCTCGCTCTGGACCAGGGCACCTCCAGCTCCCGCACCATTGTGTTTGACCGCCAGGGCGCCATCGTGGCCCAGGCGCAGCGCGAGCTGCCGCAAATCTATCCCCGCCCCGGCCATGTGGAACACGACCCAATGCAGATCTGGGGCACGCAGTTGGCCACGGCGCAGGAGGCTTTGACTACCGCCGGCATCAGCGCCAGCCAGGTCACCAGCCTGGGCATCACCAACCAGCGCGAGACCACCATCGTCTGGAACCGCAAGACCGGCCAACCCATCCACAACGCGCTGGTCTGGCAGGACCGCCGCGCCGAGCCCGTCTGCGCCCAGCTGCGCGCCGACGGCCATGCCACGCTGATCCAGGAAAAAACAGGCCTGCTGGTCGATGCCTATTTCTCGGGCACCAAGCTGCAGTGGCTGCTCGACCATGTGCCGGGCGCACGCGCCGCTGCCGAGCGCGGTGAACTGGCCTTTGGCACGGTCGATACCTGGCTGGTCTGGCAGCTGACCCAGGGCCAGCGCCATGTCACCGATGTGAGCAATGCCAGCCGCACCATGCTGTTCAACGTGCACAGCAATACCTGGGACCAGGAACTGCTGGACCTGCTGAACATCCCGCGCTCGCTGATGCCCGAGGTGCAGCCCTCGGCCAGCCATTTTGGCGATACCGCCGCGCAGGTGCTGGGCGCTGCCATCCACATCGGCGGCATGGCCGGCGACCAGCAAAGCGCGCTGTTTGGCCAGGCCTGCTTTGCGCCGGGCATGGCCAAGAACACCTACGGCACCGGCTGCTTCATGCTGATGCACACCGGAGCGCAGTTCCACCCCTCACGCAATGGCCTGCTGACCACCAGCGCCGCGCAGACCGACACCACCCCGCAGTATGCGCTCGAAGGCAGCGTCTTTGTCGGCGGCGCCGTCGTGCAGTGGCTGCGCGATGGCCTGCGCGCCATTGAACACAGCGGCCAGGTGCAGCAGTTGGCCGAGAGCGTGCCCGACAGCGGCGGCGTGATGATGGTGCCCGCCTTCACCGGCCTGGGCGCGCCCTACTGGGATGCCGATGCCCGGGGCACCATCACCGGCCTGACGCGGGGCACCACGGTGGCCCATATTGCGCGGGCTGCGCTGGAATCCATTGCCTACCAAAGCGCCGCGCTGCTGCAGGCCATGAGCCTCGATGCCGTCGCCAACGGTGGCCAGCCGGTGACGGAATTGCGCGTGGATGGCGGCGCCAGTGTCAACAACCTGCTGATGCAGTTCCAGGCCGATTTGCTGGGCATTCCGGTGGTGCGCCCGGCCTGCGTGGAGACCACCGCCTTGGGCGCTGCCTACCTGGCAGGCCTGACCACGGGCATCTACCACAGCAGCGAAGAGCTGTCGGCGCTGTGGAAGGCCGAGCGCCGCTTTACACCCACACAGGACAAGGCGCGTGCTGATGCGCTGATGGCGCGCTGGGAGCAGGCGGTGCGCCAGACGATGGCGCGCTAAGCGACTTTTCCCAAACGAGAACAGGGGCCGCAGCCCCTGTTGTTGTCTATGCCTTCAATGGGATCCGCTTATTCCTCGTCGCCACGCAGCAAGGCGCGGTGGATCAGCGCACCGATCACGGCACCCACAATCGGCGCCAGCCAGAACAGCCACAGCTGCTCCAACGCAATGGCGGGGCCAAACAGCGCAGGACCGGTGCTGCGTGCAGGATTCACCGAGGTATTGGTCACGGGGATCGAGATCAGGTGGATCAAGGTCAGGCACAGGCCAATGCTCATGCCGGCAAAGCCCACGGCCGCCTTCTTCGTGGTCGAGCCCAGGATCACCAGCAGGAAGACCGCGGTCAGCACCACCTCGGTCAGCAGCGCCGCCAGCATCGAGAACTTGCCTGGCGAATGCTCACCAAAGCCATTGGTGGCCAGGTCCGTGACCTGCGCGCCTGCCTTGCCGCTGGCAATCAGGTATAGCAGGCCGGCCGCCACAATCGCACCCAGCACCTGGGCAATGATGTAGCCCGGCAGGTCCGAGGCCTTGAAGCGCCCGGCCACCGTCAAGCCGACCGAGACGGCCGGGTTGAAATGGCCGCCCGAGATCGGGCCAAAGGCATAGGCGCCGGTCAACACCGTCAGGCCAAAGGCCAGGGACACACCCAGGAGGCCAATCCCCACTTCCGGGAAGGCCGCAGCCAGCACCGCGCTGCCACAGCCGCCAAACGTCAGCCAGAACGTACCCAGGCATTCCGCCGACCATTTTTGCAGGTTGGATGTCATCTCTCTTACCCCTTCATCAGTCAGACCCGCGGCATGCAACGCACACACAGGCGGGCCCTAGTAGCCGAGATGATAAGGAGCGAGCGGCGTTTGAAAATGTCAACAATTGCCGGTGCAACAAGCGCGCTACACTTGCCGAAAATGCTATGAAAATCAATATTCAAATACATTATTCGTTTGGCCTACTCAACGCGCTGTCGCTCTCCGTTGCGCTGCTTTTGGCGGGCTGCAAGACCTCTCCGGAGCCTGCACAAGAACCGGCTTCACTGCCTACTCCCAAGCCTGCCGCCACCCTCGCCTGCCATGCCGCCGGCAGCCCAGCCTGGCAACTGCTCGGCGAGCAGCGTTGGCCGCTCGATACCAGCTGGGCCGGCACGCCCATCAGCGGGCTCTCGTCCATCGATTACAACCCTGCCGATGACAGCTATTACCTGGTGAGTGACGACCGCTCGGCCAAGGACAGCGCCCGCTGGTACCAGGCCCGCATCCGCTACAACGCCAGCGGCCTGCAGCAGGTCAGCATCACCGGCCAGCAGTACCTGCAGACACCGTCAGGCACGCCCTACCCCAGCAGCCGCACGGCGGCAGCGGACACGGCCGTGCCCGACCCCGAAGCGCTGCGGCTGCTGCCCGGCGGGCGCAGCGTGGTCTGGAGCAGCGAAGGCGACTTTGCACGCGGCTTTGGCCCCGCGTTGCAGCAAGCCGGGCTCGATGGCAGTTGGCAAAAAACCTGGCCCCTGCCCGCGCTGCTGCAAGGCCCGCTGCAGCCCGCAACCGGCCGGGGCCCGCGCAACAATATGACCTTGGAGGGCATCGCGATCAGCGACGACCAGCGCAGCCTGTGGTTGGCCATGGAAGGCGCCTTGCGCCAGGACGGCCCGCTGCCGCGCCGGGGCCAGATTGGCGGGCCGCTGCGCATCACCCAGTATGACCTGGCCAGCCAGCAGCCTGTGCGCCAGATCGCCTACATCCCCGACGCGCTACCCAAGGACAACCTGCTGCTGCCGCTCATTGCCATCAATGGCGTCAGCGAGGTCCTGGCCGATGGACCCGACCACCTGCTGGTGCTCGAGCGCGCCTATGTGCTGGGCGCAGGCTTTTCTGTACGCGTCTACCGCATCAACACCCAGGAGGCCAGCGACACCTTGGCCATCGATGCGCTGCAGGACGCGGCATACACCCCCGCCCACAAGGAGTTGCTGCTGGATTTTGCGCAACTGGGCCTGCGCACCGTGGACAACCTCGAAGGCATGACCTGGGGCCCGCGCCTGGCCAGCGGCGAGCGCGTGCTGCTGCTGGTCAGCGACAACAACTTCAACCCGGCCCAGGTCACGCAGTTTTTGGCGCTGGTCGAGACACCGGCCTGCGCCAGCGCATCGGGCAATACATCCGGCCACGCCGGCCAATCGCATCGCAATTGAAATTGATAGCAAAACCTGTGCGCCCCGCATGGCTTGCCGCGCCAGCGGTTTGAGCTTTGCGCTGGCCGCCGCTATAGTGGCAGCCACAGCAGCACGCGCTGGTTTTGCCCCCTTTTCTCTTTGTTTGCACCTGCCGCCATGTCCACTACCGATCTGTCCCAATTTCCCGCCATCGCCTTTATCGGCGGCGGCAACATGGCCAGCGCCATCATCGGCGGCCTGATCTGCCAGGGCCTGCCCCAAGACCGCATCCAGGTGGTCGAGCCCTACGAGCCCCAGCGCCAAGTGCTGCAGCAGCAATTTGGCATCAACGCGCTGCCCGCCGCTGACAGCAGCCTGGCGCAGGCCCAGGTCGTTGTCTGGGCCGTCAAGCCGCAAACCTTTGCCCAGGCCGCTGCCGCGGTCGCCGACCACAGCCGCCATGCGCTGCACCTGAGCGTGGCCGCCGGCATCCGCAGCGACAGCATTGCCCAGTGGCTGGGCAATGACCAGATCGTGCGCGCCATGCCCAATACGCCGGCCCTCGTCGGCCAGGGCATGACGGGGCTGTTTGCGCGCCCGCAGGTGAGTGCTGCCCAGCAGCAGCTGGCCGAGCAGATCATCACCACCACCGGTCAGCTGGTCTGGGTGCAGCAGGAGTCGCAGCTCGACGCGGTCACCGCCCTGTCGGGCTCGGGCCCTGCGTATGTGTTCTATTTTCTCGAAGCCATGCAGCAAGCCGGTGTGGAGATGGGTCTGCCCGCCGAGCAGGCGCTGCAGCTGGCCATTGGCACCTTCAGCGGCGCATCGGCCCTGGCTGCGCAGTCGGGCGAAGCCCCCTCGGTGCTGCGTGAGCGCGTCACCAGCAAGGGCGGCACCACCTTTGCTGCGCTGGAGCACATGCGGGCTGCCGATATCGCGGCCCACTTCATCGGCGCCATGCATGCCGCCGAGCGCCGCGCCAAGGCCCTAGGCGACGAGTTCGGCGGCTAAGAGCCAGCGCCTTTGCGGCCGCCCGGGCAGGGGCGGTCTGCGTTGTTGCAGCGCTTGCCAATAGCTGGCTATTGGCTGCGCACTGCGCCTAGCATCCCATCCCGCAAAGACACTGTCGCGGTCCGAGGAGAACAGACTCTCAAACTCCTGCAGCGGCAGTCTCCAGCCAAATACCGGTGCGCCCCACCGCGCCAGCAACTTTGCAGAAATGCAGCAACGCATTGCGTATATTTCACACAGAAGTCAAACGCAAAGCGTATAATCCGGCCGCATTCACACCTTTGCACGGAGCCAGGTCATGGACAGCCAACAGGATTTTCTTCGCGACGCAATGCGCCGTTTGAACTTGACGCGCGACGCTTTTGCCGAGCGCCTGGGCGTGCGCCGCCGCACCTTGGACACCTGGCTGTTGCCCGAGGCCTCGGGCGAAGCCCGCGCCATGCCAGATATGGCACAGAAGTTTGTCTCCGAGATCCTGTTTCGCGAAGCCGAGGGACACGACGCCCAGAAGCACCACCGCCCGCTGGCCGAGCGCATGTCGGCCGATGGCCGGCCACAGCTGCTGTCGGTGGCCCAGCTCGAGCGCGAAAGCCTGGAAGAATTGTTCCGCATCGCCGATGTGATGCAGCCCATTGCGCGCCGCCACAAGGTCTGCCGCGTGCTCGAAGGCGCCGTCATGGGCAGCCTGTTCTTTGAAGCCAGCACCCGCACCCGCGTGAGCTTTGGCGCCGCCTTCAGCCGCCTGGGCGGCTCGGTCTGCGACACCACCGGCTTTACCTTCTCGTCGATGGCCAAGGGCGAATCCATCTATGACACCAGCCGCGTGATGGCCGGCTATGTCGATGCGCTCGTCATCCGCCACCCCGAGCAAGGCTCGGTGGCCGAGTTCGCACGCGCGACGAACATCCCTGTGATCAATGCCGGCGACGGCCCCGGCGAGCACCCCAGCCAGGCGATCTTGGACATGTACACCATCCAGCGTGAGTTCTCGCGCCTGGGCAAGCTGATGGATGGCGCCCATATCGCGATGGTGGGCGATCTGAAGTACGGCCGCACCGTGCATTCGCTGATCCGCCTGCTGTCGCTGTACAAGGGCATGAAGTTCACGCTGATCTCGCCCAGCTCGCTGGAGATGCCCGCCTACCTGATCGAGCTGGCCTCGACCAATGGCCATGTGGTGGAGGTCTCGACCTCGCTGCAAGACCTCAAGGGCGCCGATGTGGTCTACGCCACGCGCATCCAGAAAGAGCGCTTTGCCGGTGAGAACATCGAGGGCTATACGCCCGAGTTCCAGGTGCAGAAATCGCTGGTCGATGCGGTCTGCAAGCCCGACACCATCATCATGCACCCGCTGCCGCGCGATGCCCGCGCCGGCGCCAACGATCTGTCCACCGATCTGAACCTGGACCCGCGCCTGGCCATCTTCCGCCAGACCGACAATGGCATCCCTGTGCGCATGGCTTTGTTTGCCGTTTTGATGGGTGTCGAGAGCCAGATTGCCCGCAATTTGCGCGATGTCACCTGGCGTTCTCCGGCTTTTGTAGGCCCGGATGATGCAGTGTTTGATACTTTGGATTAAACTCTGCCTTACACAACACCATGATTTGAGACATTTTTTCGAAGCGCCCACTACTTGCTTCGAAAGAATTAACGTTTTTTTCCTGCGACTCCAGTGTTAGCGGCCATCTATCGATGGCCGCTTTTTTGTCTGCGTGTAGTGCATTTTTCGTCTCTCCACTACGCTCAGCCCGGCATGAAAAAAGGACTTGCAAGCAAGTCCTGGACAGAAGTGTCAGGCCCCTGCGGCCCTAAGCCGCAAGGGCTGGTTGCGCTTAGCGGCCCAGACCGAGGCGGCGCCGGCCCGCAGCGAGCAGACCCAGCAAGCCGCTCAGGCTCAGCAGGCTCCACAGACCCAAGGCCGGCACCGGCACAGCGCTGCCTGCGCCAGGCGTGCCCGGGTCGACGGGAGTGCCTGGGTCAACCGGCACATCGGCCAGCCAGCCAGCACCACCGGGATCGGCGATCTGGCCGTTGGCGACCATGTCGTCATCCCCATCACCACCATCGACGATCTGCACGGTCAGCGTATTGCCGTTCACGGCCGATGGCAGGTTGTACCAATGCGGCGTGGTGTTGGCCTTGGTGGGACCGAACTTCCAGTACTTGGCGTTGGCGGGCAGGGCTGCGGGGTAGCTGATGCTCATCGTGCCATTGCCGCCCATCGCGCAGCCCGTGGCCGTCCACTGCAGGGCGCCGTAGGGAACGCTCAGGCCTTGGGGCAAGGCGCCCAGCGAGGCAGCCGAAACAGCGACCGGCGCTTGCGCCAGGCGGCAGGCGTCCGCGCTGGTCCACTGCACCGCAGCGCTGCCGCCACCGCCAGCAGCGGGCAGCTCGACCTCAAAGTTCTGCTCCGGATCGGGGTCGACGGGCGTGCCTTCCAGGTTCAGGCCCAGCACGATCGGGTTGTGGTCGCTGGAGCGGTAGGCATCGGCCGCGTAGAACGAGGTGACTTGCGCGGCGCTCTTGAAGTTGGTGTTGTAGTCGATGACCGGCGGCTCTTCCGCATTGATCTGCCACTTGACCACATTTCCCACCTGGCTGGAGAGCGCCGAGCTGACCAGCACATGGTCGAGCGAGCCCCACAGCGTCTGGAAGCTGTACGAGTACTGCCCCGCGCCCAGCTTCTGGTAGCCATGGCCTTCCAGGAAGGAGATCGGGTCTTCCTTGGCATAGGCGTTGAAGTCACCCATCAGCACATTCTTGCCATTGCCCGCTTGCGTCGGGTTGCCTTGCAGCCAGGCTTGCAGCTGCTCGACGGCACGCTTGCGCGACTGGTTGTTGGCGCCCTGGCCGTCGCCGATGTCGGGATCGTTGACACTGCCCTTGGACTTCAAGTGGTTGACCACCACGGTGAACTGGTCCTTGCCGCCGCCAGCGAGCGTCTTCTCGAAGGTCTGGGCCAGGGGCACGCGGTTGCCATAGGTGGCGTTGAAGGCATCGTACTGCGCCTCATCGGGCACGGCCGGCACACCCACGGGGGTCACACGGTCCTTGCGGTAGATGACCGCGACAGTGATCGCATCATGGCCTGCAGCGACTGCCGTTTTGCCGCCACCGGCATGGAAGGGGCCCTTCACGTAGTCATAGACATCGCTGCCATGCTGGGCGTTGAGGGCCCGGGTCAGCGCCGCCAAGGCGCTGGTGGTCTCAAAGCCGTTGTTCTGGATTTCCATCAGGCCGTAGACGTCGGCATCCAGCCCCAGCAGATTGCTGACGATCTTGTCGGTCTGACGCGTCAGTTCCTCGGCATTGTCCGCACCCCGGCCTTCGAGCGAATCGCCGTAGGGGTTGGTAAATTTAGCCGTGCCCAGGGTGCTGAAGAAATTCAGCACGTTGGCCGAAGCGATCTTGACCGTCGGGCTGCCCACCGCTTGCTGCAGGTCGGCCACCGTGGGGCGCGCGGCACCGCTGAAGACCGGCTTTTGCAGCGGCTGCACCCGGTAGCTGGTCTGGTGCTCGCCCGCAGCCGTATCGATGAAGTGGTCCAGAATGCCTTCAATCGCTGGCGTGCTGTCTCCCGCACGCAAGCTGTTGCTGGCGCTCAGGTCCTGGCCATTGCGGCCCAGCACGGTGGCCGGGTTTTGCTTGCTGCTGCCATCGTCCAGAATGATCTGGCTGCGCTTGACCGTCTCCAGATAGGCCTTGTTGCCATTGATGTCGGGCGCATTCAGCTCGGTGTACTGCACCAGCTTTTCCTTGTCACTCAGCGTGACCATGCCATAGCGGCCCAGGTAGTAGTTGTCCGTCACGACCAGTGGGCCGGTGCTGCCGGTGATGCGCACGCGCATGCCTTCGTAGCGCTCCCAGTTGGCATAGGCGGGCATGGGCAGGCTCAGCTCCACCAGCGCTGGCAGCGCCTGCTTGGCGCCGCCATTGAGCACGCTGAAGTTCAGGATGCTGCCACCCAGCTGGGTCAGGCCCTTGTACTCGCTGACCGTGGCGGTCAGTTGCACGGCCTGGCCCACGCTGTCAGCGCCCAGACCGGCAATTGGCGTGCTGCCGTAGTAGACAAACACCGCCTCGGAGGTGGCGACATTGTTGTCGTCGTCTTCGGGCAGCGACTGGATATAGAAGCCGCTGAGGTCAGGCAGGTACGCGGTCACAATGCCGCGCACCGTCACGCTCTGGCCCACCAGGGGCGAGGCATCACCTGCGCCCTGCACCGCAGAGATCGGGGTGGTGGCCACCGGTGCCAGGTTCTGCGCCAAACCGGGCGAGCCGATATTGACAGGCGTCGAGGGCTGGGCAAAGCCGTCGAGCACGCCGACCGCAGCAGCGGTATAGCGCGGCTCGGACGTGGACTTGCCATCCCATACCGCCGACACACCATTGCCGACCGTGGTGCCCGCATTGCGCACCGCCGCACCGGCGTGGTCGCTGGTGGAAACGGCTGTGCCGCTGGGGTTCTTCGCAGGAGCCACGGTCGAGCCATCGGTCGCCGTCAGCGCCTTGCTGCCGTAGTTCATGGCGGCCGCCACGTAGCCATTGGCGTCGTACACCAAGACGGCATCGCCCTTGCCCAGGCCTTGTCCGGCGACCAGGATGACGGGTGTGCTGGCCTGCAAGCCCCAGGCGGTACGGAAGGCATCGGGTGTGGTCTCATTGAGCACCACCAGACGTGCGCCCGCTGCCAAGCTGGTGCCGGCGGGGAAGGCGCTGGGCACCGCGCCGCTGCTGTCAGTCCAGCCCCAGCCGCTCAGATCCACGGGGCTGGTGCCGTAGTTGAACAGCTCAAAGAAATCGCCGCCGTCGGCATTGGAGTTGACCTCGGAGATCAGCACCTTGGCCGTGGCTGCCACCGCGCTGCTGACGGTAAAGCTCAGCGTCTGCTCCGCGGCCAAGGCGTTGCCGGCCATGTCCTGCACCGCCCCGGCGGGCAGCACCAGGCTGTAGCGCTTGCCCGGCTGGTAGCCGCCGCTGCGCGTAAAGCTCAGCGCGCTGCCATTGATGGCCACTTGCGCATCGGTCATCGGCACGGTAGCGATCACGGCACCGTCTTCCAGCAGCGAGAGGCTGCCGCTGCCGCGCTGCACCGTTTCGCTGAACTGCAGGCGCACCACGGCCGTCTTGCCCACTTCCACGGCGTTTTGCAGGGGGCTGGTGCTTTGCAGCACGGGGGCGGTGGTGTCGGCAGCGACGGGGCCGCCGAGCTTGACGGTATTGCCCTGGAACTGCTGGTCTGCAAAAGGCAGGTCCTTGGAGACTGAGCCCTTGCCCGGCCAGATGGTGTCGCCATTGTCCTGCAGCAGCTGCACGGTGGTGCCTTGTGCGGTGCTGGTGGGGCTGACCAGGGTCTCAAAGCTGCCACCAGTGGTGCGCAGCAGGTTGTCCAGTACGTTGTCCAGTTGCTGCACGACGGTGGTGCCCGGGCCATTCCAGACAAAGAATGCAAAGTTGGTGTTGACAGCCGGATCGGCCTTGCCCGGAGGGCCGGCCAGGATCAGGAACTTGCCGTCATCGGTACGCTGCATGTCGCGAATGCCGCGCCCGCCCAGGTTCAGCTCGATGGGCGCGCCCAGCACAGGCGCAGTGCCCGCCACCATGGCTGCCGGGTTGGTGACCGGGATGATCAGCGCGCGGTTGCGCAGCTGGGCGCTGGCCAGCGGCGCGCGGAAGCCCAGCAGCAGTTGGCCGTCAGCGGTGGCCGCCATGCCTTCGATCGAGAAACCTGCAGCCGACTCGGGTGGCACCTTGTCAGCCGACGAGGCCACAAAGCCGTAGTAGTTGGCGCCCTTGCCATGGACATTCGTGCGGTCCCAGGTGGTCAGCTGCATCTCCAGACCACCGTACGAACCCTTGAAGGTAAATTCCGTGTTGGCGCCGGTGCCCGACACATCTACCGCAAACAGGTGCTCGCGGTTGTCCGCCTCGCTGCCATCGGACTTGTTGCTGTGCGAGCCGGTGAAATACAGCGTGTTGCCGATGCGCGTGCCGGCCTCCAGGTCCAGCTCCTTGGTCAGCCCCAGCAAGCTGCCAAATTCCCATTCCTTGATCGCCACACCGCCACCACGGGGGTAGACGCGCAGCACATTGCCTTCGTCGTCACCCACCACCATGTAGCTGGCGTCGAGTGCAATGCCGGCGGAGGCGTCCGAGCTACCCGCCGTGGTCGTGGGCAGCGGGGTGAAGGTCGCGGTCTCGCCAGCATCCGGATCCACCACGGTCATCGCCGTGGGCGCCGTGCCGTTGCCCGTCCAGTTGGCAGCGGTGCTGATGGCCGACAGCAGCTCTGCGGCCGTGCCTTCGGTGACGCCCTTGGCGCCGTCATACGCAAAATTGTTTTGCTTGACCAGCGCAATGGCCGTGCCGCCATTGACCAAGCCAGGTGGCAAGGCCGAGGTATTGGAGTTGCTGGCGTTGCTGTCCCAGGTGCCAGCGGTCACATTGTTGAGCGCATACAGGAACCGTGGGGTGGCCTCAGAGCCCTGGTAGACCAGCACGCTGTCACCACCAGCGGCCAAGTTGAAGCTGCCCGTGGCGGTAACGCTACCGTAGTTGGCCGTGGGGGTCTTGGTATCTGCGGCGCCGATCTTGACGATGGTGCCCGCAGGCAGGTCCTCCGTCGCTTGCCACACCAGCACACCCTCGCCGCTGCGAAACGCGCCGGCATTGGTCCAGCCGTTGTCGGTCACACGGATCTCGGTGCCCGCTTCGATGTTGCGCAGCAGCACCAGGCTGACGGCATCGGGCGTATCCGACGCAAAACCGACCACCGCCACTTCGCCAGCGGCAAGCGTGGTCTGGGCAGAAGCGGGCAGCACACTGGCAGCCAGCAGCAAGGCAGCGGCCAGCGACAGGCCTTGGGATGCACGCACGCTGGCGCGGCATGCAGAGGAAATGGAGCGAAGAGCAAACATGGCAGCTAAGGAGGAAGTGGCAAACAACCTCTCTTTGTCGCCGCTGGCGATGAAAGCTCCGTGTCAGAAACTGTAAGCGTTCCCAAAAACCGACATCGCCGCCCTTGTCAGCACCCGGTCACAACCAGGTCACATTGCAAAGGCAAGCGCCACGCCAGCAAACAGGCTCACACCGATCCAGTGGCTTTTGCTGAAGGCGGTAAAACAGCCTTCGCGCGTGCGCTGGCGGATCAGGCTGTAGTGCCACAGCATCTGCGCGGCGGCTACAGCCACGCCCAGCCACCAGGGCCAGGCCAGCTGCAAGGGTGCCAGCGCCAGCACCGTCAGGCCCAGGCAGACCACAAAGAAAGCCATGATGGCGGCGACATCAAAACGGCCCAAGGTGATGGCCGAGGTCTTCATGCCAATTTTCAGATCGTCGTCGCGGTCGACCATCGCGTACTCGGTGTCATAGGCCAGCACCATGCACATATTGGCCAGCCACAAGAGCCAGGCCATCAACGGCACCTGGCCTTGCACAGCGGCAAACGCAATCAGCACGCCAAAGTTGAAGGCAATGCCCAAGAAAGCCTGGGGCATGGCAAAAAAACGCTTGGTAAAGGGGTAGAAGATGGTGAACAGCACCGCAGGCACCGACCAGGCCACCGCTTCCCAGCGCGTGGTCAACACCAGCGCCAGCGACAGCAGGGTCAGCACCACGCCGACCATCGCCGCCTCGAACACCGAAATCTTGCCGGTGGTGATGGGGCGCTGCGCCGTGCGTTTGACATGGCGGTCGAACTTGCGGTCGGCAATGTCATTGATGCAGCAGCCTGCGCTGCGCATCAGAAAAGTGCCCAGCACAAACACCAGCACCAGGTGCCAGCCCGGAAAGCCCCCCGACGCGGCCCACAGCGCCACCAAGGTGGGCCAGACCAGCACCAGCCAGCCGGCAGGGCGGTTGAAGCGGATCAGATCCAGGTACAGCGCAAAGCGCTCAGACAGCGAGGTGGAGGGATGGGCAGCAGCAGACATAGGGGGCAAGCATAGCGTCACAGGTCTACCCTGTGCCCTGTCTTTGTCAATTTTGGCGCTCGCCCCGCCCCAGCACCAGGGCCGCCAGCGCGCACCAGGCCAGGCCCAGCAGCGCGCCAGCGAGCACATCGCTGGCAAAGTGCGCCTGCAGCAGGATGCGGCTGAGCGCAATGGTGGCGACCAGCAGAGCGCAGCCCCAGGCCAAGGCCCGGCTCGCCGTCGGCGAGAGGCTGCCGCGCAGCGCCAGCCATAGCAGGCCATAGACCACCACAGCGCCCGAGGTGTGGCCACTGGGAAAACTGGCGCCCGATGTCAGCATCTCATGGAGTACCTCGGGGCGGGCGCGGTCCAGCAGGTTTTTCAGCAGGCGCACCGCCAGGCCATTGAGGCCGATGAAAAACACCCAGGCCCACAAGGCCTGCCACTGCGCGCCCAGCGCCAACCAGCCCGCCACCAGCAGCACCATGACCGCCAGCCAGCGCACATCGCCCGCAGCGGTCAGCACATGCAGCAGCTCCCGCATGGGCGCCGAGACATGGTCTTGCGCCCATTGCTGGGCCCCCGCATCGGCCGCCATCAAACGGGCATGGCCGGCATGCTCCGGGTAGACCACCACCCAGGCGAGCATCGCAAACACCAGCAGGCAGCCCGCTGCCACGCCCAGCGGCATCGCCACTGGCCGCTTGGCGGCATACAGCACGGCGGCCTGCCTGCGCGGCAGCCAGCGCCAAACCAGCGCCCCTGCCAGCAACCAGGCGGCGAGCAGCACCGGCATCCAGGCATCCAGCATGGCCAAGGCCTGAAAGAAGATGCGCGATCCCCCAGCCAGCTCCCGGCTCTGGGCCACCGCATGCTCAGCACCGAAAAGCCCCAGCGCGACCAAGCACAGCCCCTGGCGACACAGGCCTCGGCCAGCCGCCAACAACGATAGCCACCGAAGCGGCAACAACACAGACAACACGTTCACAACACCCCAGAAAATACAAAACCCCATGCAGGCATGCCATGCATGGGGTCCAAAAGAAACCGTGCAGCGCGGTTTAGGCTTGCAGCATGGTCACGCCTGGCAGGTTGCAGGCAAAGATCGCATTGCGCAGCGCGGCAATGGCTTCGTAGCGGGTGAAGCTGCGGCGCCACACCAGCACCACGCGGCGCTTGGGTGCTTCGTCGTTGATCTCGTCGGTCAGCGGAATGTAGCGGATATGGGTCTCGTCCGATTTGCGGCGGCGCACACCCTTTTCCAGCGCATCCTTGGGCACCGACAGACGCGGCACCAAGGTCACACCCATGCCGGCAGCCACCATGTGCTTGATGGTCTCGAGCGACGAGCCTTCAAAGGTGCGGCGGATGCCTTCGGTGTTGCTGGAGTAGCGCGCGAACTCGGGGCAGACTTCGAGCACATGGTCACGGAAGCAGTGACCAGCGCCCAACAGCAGCATGGTTTCGTTCTTCAGCTCGCTGGCCGAGATGCTGTCACGCGTAGCCAGCGGGTGCACGCTGGGCACGGCCGCAAAGAAGGGCTCGTCATACAGCGGTGCCATGGCCAGACCGGTATCGGGGAAGGGCTCGGCCACGATGGCGCAGTCGATCTCACCGGTACGCAGCATTTCCAGCAGCTTGGCGGTCATGTTCTCGTTGATCATCAACGGCATCTGCGGCGTGCGCTCGATCGACTGGCGCACCAGCTCGGGCAGCAGATAGGGGCCGATGGTATAGATCACACCCAGGGTCAGCACACCGGCGAGCGGGTCCTTGCCGCGCTTGGCAATTTCCTTGATCGCGGCAGCCTGGTCCAGCACGATTTGCGCCTGGCGCACGATCTGGTCACCCAGACTGGTGACCGACACTTCCGAGGCACTGCGTTCAAACAGCTTGACCTCGAGTTCTTCCTCCAGCTTTTTGATGGCGACAGACAAGGTAGGTTGCGACACGTAGCAGGCATCAGCGGCGCGGCCGAAATGCCTTTCACGGGCGACAGCAACAATATATTTGAGTTCTGTAAGTGTCATGTCAGTTTTTAGTGCGAATCGCGTATTGTGCATGGCCTGTGCACCGCCTGGCTAGAGCGCCAAGAGGACAAAGTGCCACACTGTGTTTCATCAGAACCGCAAGCTATGAGTTGTACTCTATTCCAGAGCACCATGGGTACCAATGAGCGACAACAAAAATAGCATTAATCTATTATGCGTCAAATGCAAGCGCTTGCTCACCGCTCACGTAGGTAAATATGGATGCCGGCATTTACATAATGCTACATAGTCATGCACCTACTTGCTTCGCTACCTCCCTGTTTCATAAGACATATTTGCGGTTTTTGACGCCGAGATACGCCATAAATCCAGTTACAGGATACGTTTAACATCCTCTATTCACGCAACACCATCATCATTTTGCGCAGCACTCATAGCACGAATCAATCAATATTTACCTAAATTTCGTCGTGTTTTTGCAACTTTTGAATCTTGTTTGCAATGCTGCCATGCAGCGTAACTGGTAGCTATGTACCCGTTTTCAAGCTTTGAGGTACTCCGCCTTGCCGCCTAACCAGCGCAGCACATGGCTGGCCGCCAGATCCGGCCAGCGGTCCAGCATATGCGGCGCCAGCTCCCGCGCCCATTCCAACAAATGCTTGTCGGCCTCCAGATCGGCAAAACGCAGCAACGGGGCGCCTGACTGGCGTGCGCCCAGAAACTCGCCCGGCCCCCGGATTTCCAGATCGCGCCGGGCAATCTCGAAACCATCCGAGGTTTCGGCCATCGCCCGCAGGCGCTCTTTGGCCGTTTCGCCCAGTTTGCCGTTGTCCCCCACCGCGTACAGCAGCACACAGGCCGATGCGGCAGCGCCTCGCCCCACCCGCCCGCGCAGCTGGTGCAGCTGGCTCAGGCCAAAACGCTCGGCATGTTCGATCACCATCAGGCTGGCATTGGGCACATCGACGCCCACCTCAATCACCGTGGTGGAGACCAGCACGCCCATCACGCCTTCGCTGAACAAAGCCATGACGGCTTTTTTCTCGGCGGTCGGCATGCGCGAATGCAAGAGACCCACCATGACCCCGGGCAGCGCCTCGCTCAGGTCGGTATGGGTCGCAGTGGCATTGGACAGGTCCAGCGCCTCGCTCTCCTCGATCAAGGGGCAGACCCAGTAGACCTGGCGCCCCTGGGCAATCTGGTCGGCAATGCGCGAGACCACCTCATCGCGCCGGCTGTCGCTGATCAGCTTGGTGACCACCGGCGTGCGGCCCGGGGGCAGCTCATCGATGGTGGAGACATCCAGGTCGGCGTAATAGCTCATCGCCAAGGTGCGCGGGATGGGCGTGGCGCTCATCATCAGCATATGCGGCTCCATGCCGGTGGACAGCAGCTTTTGCCGCAGCGCCAGGCGCTGGGCCACACCAAAGCGGTGCTGCTCGTCGATGACGGCCAGCCCCAGCTTTTGGAACTGCACCTGGTCCTGGATGACGGCATGCGTGCCCACCACCAGCGCGGCCTCGCCGCTCTCGACCAGGGCCAGCATCTCGGTGCGCTGTTTTTTCTTTTGCGCACCGGCCAGCCAGGCCACCTTGAGGCCGCGCGGCGCGAGCAGGGGCTCGAGCCAGCCCACCAGCTTGGCAAAATGCTGCTCGGCCAGGATTTCGGTGGGCGCCATCAGCGCGCACTGCCAGCCCGCATCGATGGCGATCACCGCCGACAGCGCCGCCACAATGGTCTTGCCCGAGCCCACATCGCCTTGCAGCAAGCGGTGCATCGGTATGTTGCGCCCCAGGTCGCGGGCGATTTCCTCGCAGACCCGGCGCTGCGCCCCGGTCAGCGCAAAGGGCAGCGCGGCCAGAAACTGCTCATGCAGGTTCAGGCTGCCATCAGCCATGCGCTGCGCCGCCAGCGCCGGTGCGCGCAGGCGGTCGCGCTCGCGCTTGGCCGTCAGCTGCGACAGCTGCTGGGCCAGCAGCTCTTCGGCCTTGAGGCGCTGCCAGGCCGGGTGGCTATGGTCCTCCAGCGTTGCCAGCGCCACATCGGGCGTGGGGTGGTGCAAAAACTGTAGCGCCTCGCGCAAGGTGTAGGCCCGGCCCAGGCCGCCCTCACCCTGGTAGCGGGCGTAGGGCAGGTCCACACCGGGCGGCAGGGTCTCGCTCAGGTCGGCGCGCTGCACGCCGCTGATCACCGCGCGGCGCAGATAGGGCTGGGGCAGCCCTGCCGTGGTGGGATAGACGGGCGTCAGCGACTGAGGCAGCTCGCCACCGGCCAGGCGAAAGGCCGGATGCAGCATTTGCCGGCCCCAAAAGCCCCCCTTGACCTCGCCACGGATGCGCAAGGTATTGCCCACGGCCATGGTCTTTTGGTGCGAGGGGTAGAAGCTGAAAAAGCGCAGTTCGCAGGGGTCGCCATGGGCGTCCTCCACTCGAACCACCAACTGCCTGCGCGGGCGCAGCTGCACATCGGCCGACACCACCGTCGCCTCGATCTGCGCGACCTCGCCGTCACGCGCATTGCGCAGCGCAATGATGCGCGTCTCGTCCTCGTAGCGCAGCGGCAGGTGCAGGGCCAGATCGATGTCGCGCGTCAGCCCCAACTTGGTCAGCGCTTGCTGGGCCGGGTTCTTGGCAGGACTCTTGGCGGCGCTGGCTGCAGGCGCCACCTCAGGCGTCGCGCCCGTTACCTTGCGCGGCCGGCCAGGCTTACGCCCCTTGGCGGGCGCGGCATCATCAGCGGAGTTGGCGGGCGTGGCAGCGGACATGGAGGCAGTTTCAGCAATGCTGCATTCTGGCATGCTTTGCCGCACGACTGGTTAAAAAGACAGTGCCTCTGCAGGCCGCCCGCAGCATCAGCGCCGCACGCGACGGCGCCGCAGATAGCGCTCCCAGAGCTCGAACACCAGCTCAGACAGCAGCGCCAGCGCCGCAGCGGGCAAGGCGCCAGCCATCATCAACGCGCTGTCGTTCAAGGCCAGACCGGTCACAATGCGCTCGCCCAGGCCGCCGGCGCCAATGAAAGCCGCAATCGTGGCCGTGCCAATGCCGATCGCGCAGGCGGTGCGGATACCCGCCACCACCGTGGGCATTGCAATCGGCAGCTCCACCCAGCGCATGCGCTGCGGCCGTGTCATGCCCAGGGCCGAGCCCGCGCTGCGCAAACCCGGCGATACCTCCGCCAAGCCCGCGCAGGTGTTGCTCAAAATCGGCAAGATCGAATAAGCCGTCAGTGCCACCAGCGCCGGCAGCCGCCCGATCACGCCAAACCAGGCAATCAACACCGCCAGCAGCGCCAGCGACGGAATTGTCTGCAGCACCCCAGCCGCGCCCAGCGCCAACGCGCGCGAGCGTGCATGCGGAAACAGCACAATGCCGGCGGGCACCGCCATCAGCGCCGCCACCCCTACCGAAATGAGCACCAGCGCCAGATGCTGCGCCGTCAACCGCCACAGATCGGGGGCCACCAGACGCGTCCACAGCCGCGCAGCAAAACTGGGCTGGCCAGCGGCTTTGGCATCGGCCGAGGTAGCGCCAGCCGCTTGCGGCGCCCCACCTGCCAGAAACTGCTTGGCAATCTCGGCGAAGCCCTGGCCCTGCAGCTCCGCCTGGGCATTCATGCCGATCATCGCCTCTTCGCTGATCCGGCCCTGCAGCTTTTGCAGCGCGGCCCAGGCCACCGGCTTTTGCTGGGGCAGCTCCTGGCGGTAGAGCAGCAGCGCGTCATAGCGCGGAAAGTACGCCAGGTCGTCCTCCAGCACCAAGAGGCCCAAATGGTCGATCTTGGCATCGGTGGTGTAGATATCCATCACATCGATGTGCTGCTGCGTGATGGCCTCATAAGCGAGGCCATGGTCCAGCCCCTGGGGCTTGGCCTGCAGGCGGTAGCGCTGGGCCAGGCCCGGCCAGCCGTCACCCCGGCCAATGAATTCGTTGGACAGGCCATAGCGCAGCTGACTGTGGCGCGCCAGGTCGCTCAAGCTTCGGATGCCCAGCTCCTCGGCCTGCTTGCGGCGCATCGCCAGCGCATAGCCGTCGTTAAAGCCCAAGGGCACACCCACCGCCAGGCCCAGCGGCGCCAGCGCTTCGTTCAGCGACGCCAGGTCGCTACCCTTGGCATGCTTGGCAATCTCCAGCGCAATGGTGCCGCTGTACTCGGCATAGACATCGATCTGGCCGGAGCGCAGCGCCTCGTAGACGATGGCAGTATTGCCCAGGCCCTGGCGTACCTGGGTCTGGACGCCAGCGGCCTGGGCCTGCTGGGCCATGATCTCGGCCAGCACATAGGATTCGGTAAAACGCTTGGAGCCCACGCGCAGGCTCTCCTCCTGCGCGGCCCCGGCAGCCGGTGCCGCGAGGATGCCCAGAACCCAGACCAGCGCTAAGGTCATCAAGTGGCAAAGACGTTGCATCGGGCCACTATAGCAAGCGCATCGCCCAGCCACGTAGGAGGCCACCACCAGCGGCCCCAAGCCCGCGCAGCCTGCTGCGCCTCTGCCACAGTGGCACAATCGCCCCCTTGTTTTGATCCCTGTGAGCTGCGGGTGTGTTCCGCCTGCATGAGCCAACGATGACTGCCTTCTCCGGTGTCCGCCGCACTTTTCAACTGAGCGATTTCGATTTCGAGCTACCCGAAGCACTGATTGCCCAACACCCGGCTGCCGAGCGCAGCGGCTCCCGCCTGCTGGATGCGCGCGAGCCCGGCCTGGTGGACCGCCGCTTCCACGAGCTGCCCAATCTGCTGCAGGCCGGTGATCTGTTGGTCTTCAACGACACCGAGGTGATCAAGGCGCGCATCTTTGGCGAGAAGTCCAGCGGCGGCAAGATCGAGCTGCTGATCGAGCGCGTGCTGCAGGACAACGAAGTCGTCGCGCACATGAAGGTCAGCAAAAAGCCGGCCGTGGGCGGCGTGCTGCACATGATGGGCGGCAAGAAGGCCGGCGGCTTTGACGCCACCTTGCTGGGCCGCTGGCCCAACGAGATGGGCGCACTGTTTCGCCTGCGCCTGAGCGGCCCCAACGGCGAATCGCCCTGGGAGCTGATGCAGCAGCACGGCCACATCCCCCTGCCCCCTTATATAGAGCGCGAGCAGCAGACCGGCCAGGATCCCAACCAGGCCGAGGACGAGCAGCGCTACCAGACCGTGTTTGCCAAGAACCCCGGCGCCGTGGCCGCCCCCACCGCCGCGCTGCACTTTGACGAGAAGGTGCTGGCTGCCCTGGAGGCCAAGGGCGTGGAGCGCGCCAGCGTCACCTTGCATGTGGGCGCAGGCACTTTCCAGCCGGTCAAGACCGAGAACCTCAAAGACCACCAGATGCACAGCGAGTGGTACAACATTCCACTGCCCACCCTGGCGGCGCTGGAGCGTTGCCGCCTGCGCGGTGGCCGGGTCATCGCGGTAGGCACCACCACGGTGCGCACCCTGGAGTCCTGGGCCCGCACCGGCCAGCTCTCGGACGACACCAATATCTTCATCACGCCCGGCTTCCCGTTCCGCGTGGTCGACATGCTGGTCACCAACTTCCACCTGCCCAAGAGCAGCTTGATGATGCTGGTCAGCGCCTTTGCCGGCTACGAGCACATCATGGGCCTGTACCAGCACGCGATTGCGCAGCAGTACCGCTTCTTCAGCTATGGTGACTCGATGCTGCTGCAGCGCCAAAAGGAGCCGGCCGCGGCCGACGCGGCCACCGAGCAGCCGCCTGCTGCGTTCTGACGCCCACGGCCAGGCTCCAGCCGGGCCCAGGCCGACTCAAGCCCGGCCACTGCCCAGCGCAGGCCCGGGCTGCCCCTGCGCGGCCGATCCCTGCAGGATATAGAGCTGGAAATCGCCGATCTGCACCACATCGCCGGCGAAGAGAATCTTGCGTTTGACCGGCACGCCGTTGACCAAGGTGCCGTTGGTACTGCCATGGTCCTCGATGGTCAGCACGCCGGCGCGTTCGCGCAGAAAAAACGCGCCGTGACTGCGGCTCACACTGGGGTGGTCCAGCATAAAGCGGCTGCCGGGGTCGCGGCCAATGGTCGAGAAGCCCTCCTCCACGCTCCAGGTGTGCAGGCTCAGTCGCTTCTTGTCCTTGACCAGAATATCTTTTGCCATCGCAGGTGCCTTCTGTGGTTGCCGTTGCAAGGTGGCATGCGCCGTCGCCAATCTACCAAACCAAGGCGCAATTCAGAAATAGTCGCAAAAGCGCCGGCCCCCCACCTCATGCACCTGCACGGGGATTTCATAGAGGTCGCTGAGCACTTCGTCGCGCACGACCACCTCGGGCGGGCCTTCGCAGTACAGCGCGCCGCCCTTCATCGCGATGATGTGGTCGGCATAGCTGGCGGCAAAGTTGATGTCGTGCAGCACGACCACCACGGTCTTGCCGGCATCCTGCACCGCCTGGCGCAGCAGCTTCATCATGCCCACGGCATGGGCCATGTCCAGGTTGTTGAGCGGCTCGTCAAACAGAATGTAGCGCGTGTTCTGGCACAGCACCATGGCGATATAGGCGCGCTGGCGCTGGCCCCCCGAGAGCTCGTCGAGAAAGCGCTCTGCCAGCGGCTGGAGCTTCAAGTAGTTCAGCGCCGCATCCACATGCACGCGGTCCTCTTCGGTCAGCCGGCCCTTGGAATGCGGAAAGCGGCCAAAGGCCACCAGGTCACGCACCGTCAGGCGCAGAGCGCTTTGGTTGTCCTGGCGCAAGATCGCCATCACCCGCGCCAGCGCATCGCTGGCGGTGGTCGTGATGTCTTGGCCCTCGATGCGCACCGTGCCCGAGGTCATCGGCATCAGCCGGCTGATGAGCGACAGTGCCGTCGATTTGCCCGCGCCATTGGGCCCGATGATGGCCGTCAGCCGCCCTTGGGGAATGCGCAGGCTCAGGTCATGCAGCACCGTCGTGGTGCCATGGGTCTTGCGCAGCTTGTCGGTTTCAATCATGGCTGGTCGCTGCGCTCAGCTCTTGGCCTTGCGCACTAAAAGATAGATAAAGGTCAGTCCGCCCAGGAACTCCACCACGATGGACAGCGAGGTGTTGAAGCCAAACAGGCGCTCGAGCACCATCTGCCCGCCCACCAGCAACAAGCCGCCCAGCAGCACCGAGCCGGCCAAGGTGTAGCGGTGCTGGTGACTGTGCATCAGCTGGTAGGCCATGTTGCTCACCAGCAGGCCAAAAAAGGTCACCGGCCCGACCAGCGCGGTCGAGATGGACACCAAAATGGCCACCACCACCAAGACGCCCATCACCGCGCGCTGGTAGTTCACGCCCAGGTTGACGGCCACCTCGCGCCCCAGCGCCAGCACGTCGAGCATGTGGCGCTGGCGCCAGACCCAGATGCCCACCAGTGCAATTGCCGGCAGCGACAGCAGCAGCAAGGGAAGCGAGACCGTGTTGAAGTTCGCAAACAAGCGGTCTTGCAGCACGGTGAACTCATTGGGGTCCATCACGCGCCAGACAAAGTTGTTGAGGCTGCGAAAAAAGATACCCGCGACAATGCCCACCAGCAGCAGCAAATGCAGGTTGCTGGCCTGGCCCCGGAACAGCCAGACAAACAGGCTCGTCGACAGCAGCACCATCAGTCCCACATTCATGCCAAAGCGCGAGAGCTCCGGAATCTGCATGGCCGCTGCGCCCAACGTAAAGGCCAGCACCGACTGGATCAGCTGGAACAGCGCGTCAAAGCCCATCACCGCCGGCGTCAGGATGCGGTTGTTGGTCACCGTCTGGAACAGCACGGTGGAGACGCCGATGGCAAAGGCCACCGTCCACATGGTTGCCAGCTTCTTGCCGCGCAGGGGCAGCACAAAGCTCCACTCGGCCTGCACCTGGCTGGTCATGAAGTACAGGCTGGCGAGCAGCGCCAAGGCCAGCAGCAGCCACAGACGCCGCGCCGGCGTGCCCAGCCACGAGACAGATGCAGGTGCCGCCACGGCAGGCGAGGTAGACAAGCTGTTCATCTCAGCCTCTCATGCGCTTGCGGCGCGACAGCAGCAGCGCCAGGAACATCGCACTGCCCAGCACCCCCATCACGGTGCCGATCGGTATCTCGTACGGGGCGATGACCACGCGCCCGATCAGGTCGCAGGCCAGCGCCATCAAGGCCCCCGCCCAGGCGACCCAGAGCACGGATTTGCGCACGTTGTCGCCCACCACCAGGCGCACCAGATTGGGCACGATCAGGCCGACAAAGGGAATGATGCCGACAGTGACGATCACCGACGCGGTGACAACCGCCACCACCAACACGCCCTGGGCCACCAGGCGCTTGTAGTTGAGCCCAAGGTTGGTGGCGAAGTCCTGCCCCATGCCGGCCACCGTGAAGCGGTCTGCCGCCAGCATCGCCAGCGCCGTGATGCCCAGCGACAGCCAGAGCATCTCGTAGCGGCCCTGCACAATGGCCGAGAAATCAGCCGTCATCCAGGAGCGCGCCGCCTGCATCAGGTCAAAGCGGTAGGCGATAAAAGTGGTGGCCGATTCGATCACGCCCGACAGCACGAGGCCCACCAACGGCACGATCAGCGCCGAGCGCAGCCGTATGCGGCTGAGCACCGCCAGGAACAGGGCCGTACCCGCCAGTGCAAACACCGCCGCCAGACCCATCTTGCCGAACACCGGCATATCGGGCCACCACAGGATGCCGATCAGCATGCCCATACCGGCCGATTCGGCCGTGCCCATGGTCGTAGGCTCGACATAGTGGTTGCGCGCCAGCATCTGCATCAGCAGGCCGGCCACCGCCATCGCGCTGCCGGCCAGCAGCAGTGCCAGCGTGCGGGGCACGCGGCTGGCCACCAGCACCTGGGTGGCCAGGTCATCGTCGTTGTGGGAGAACAGGCGCAGCAAGGTCGTCACCGACACATCGCTGACGCCCACCAGCAGGCTGACAAAGGCCAGCAAGGCCAGAGCCGCGACGGCGGGCAGTGCAAAGGCCAGCGCACGCAGCGCAGGGCTGCGCCCGCCGCGTGGCGCTTGGTCGGTCAAGGTCGTCATGCTGTGGCTCGCAACGGGGGCTGGCTCAGCACGCCAATCAGGCCTTGGAGAACGCGTTGATCAGCTGCGTCACATCGTCATGCAACGAGCCGGGGCTGGCATTGCCCAGCAGGTACCAGTTGGACGAGTTCAGGTAGACGATCTGCTTTTTCTTGGCCGCCTTGGTGGCGTTGACCAGGGGGTTGTCCAGCAGCTTGGCGGCCGATGCGCCTTCGCGGCCAATGGCGGCATCGCGGTCCAGCACAAACAGCCAGTCCGGGTTGGTCTTGAGGATGAACTCGAACGAGATCGCCTGGCCATGGCCAGCCACCTTGATGTCCTTGTTGGCGGCGGGAATGCCATAGACATCGTGCAGCATGCCAAAGCGCGAGCCCGGGCCATAGGCGCTGAGCTTGCCGCCATTGGTCATCACCATCAGGCCGGCGCCCTTGTTGGCCGTCAGGCCCTTGAGCTTGTCGATATCGGCCTGCATCGCGGCCATCAAGGTCTGGGCCTGGGCTTCGTTGCCGACCATCTCGCCCAGGATCTTCAAATGCTTGAAAGCGCTGGCCACCGGCTGGGTGTTGTCCACCGTCAGGTCCAAGGTCGGCGCAATCTTGGCCAGCTCGGCCACCTTGGCGGCCGAGCGGCCACCGGCGACGATCACATCGGGCTTGAGGCCCTTGACCACCTCGTAGTTGGGCTCGAACAGGCTGCCGATGCGGGTGTAGTCCTTGCTGGCGTATTGCTCCAGCACCGGCGGGAACTTCACGACTTCGGGTACGCCCTTGACCTCGGCGCCCAGTGCGCGCAGGCAGTCGAGCGCGGCCAGGTCAAACACCAGGATGGTCTTGGGCTTGACCGGGATCTGCACCGGGCCGCCCGCTTGCTGCACCGTCAGGGTCTGCTGCGCCAGTGCGGCGCCTGCCGCCCAGGGCAGGGTCACCAAGGCACCCAGTTGCAGCAGCGACTGGCGGCGGTTGACGGTAGAGCGAGCGGAGCGCGACATGGAACATCCTTTGGTTGGAAAGCCGGCAGCCCCTGCATGCACCCGACCCAAGACCGTATCGCTACTGTTTTTCTTGCGCCCGCACGCTGAGCCCCAGCGGTTGATGGAATGGAGATATCGCCTGATGCCTGCCAAGCTGCTGCGCCCGGAGGCTTTACACAACTGACACATTTGCGAATCGTTCTCATTTGAATGGTAACACGCTGTTTTGTTCCCCTCGGTTCAAGGCGGGTACAAACCCGCAGAACGATCCAGCAGCCGCCGGACTGTCCCTGATCGGACAGTGGGGCGCAAAAACTGCAGCCACAGCGCCACGCCGGGGCCCCCAGCGGACATCCGCTTTCTACAATGGAGCCACACCAAGCCAGCCCTTCGACTCCGCAGGAGACCGGCCGCCGCATGGTGCCCCTGCCCGCGTGACTCCCCCGACAGCCCCTGCCACTGCCTCTGCCCCACCCGGCAAAGGCCTGATAAGCCCCCATGCCCTTGCCGCGGACAGCGCCGCCCGCCTGCCCGAAACAACCCACACCCCGCCCCCGCGCCGCCCTGGTGAAGGCTCGGCTTTGACCGGCATCGTGCTCACGGTGCTGGCCTGCGCCTGTTTCTGCCTGCTCGATACCGGCTCCAAATACGCGGGCGCGCTGCTGCCGCTGTTGATGGCGCTGTGGCTGCGCTACATGCTGCAATCGGTGTTCACCGTCGGCTGGGGCGTCTACCAGTATGGCCGCAGCGTATTCCACACCACGCACCCGCGCTTTCAGATTGCGCGCGCTGCGCTGTTTTGCAGCAGCAATGCCTGCGCAATGATGAGCCTGCGCTACCTGCCGCTGGCTGAGTTCACGGCCGTCGTCGCGATGACGCCGCTGGCGATGACGCTGGTGGCAGCGCTCTGGCTCAAGCAGCCCGTCAGCCCGCTGCGCTGGGTGCTGGTGGCCATGGGCTTTCTGGGCACGGTGGTCATCATCCGCCCGGGCAGCGCCAATTTCAGCGGCGGCGCACTCATCTGGCCGGCGCTGCAGCTGGCAGCCAACACCGCCTACCAGATCGTCAGCAGCCAGATGGCCGGCAGAGAGCGCCCCGTCACCACCCAGATCTACACCAGCTTGCTGGCGCTGGTGCTGACCAGCGCCAGCCTGCCCTGGTTCTGGCAGATGCCGACCACCACCGCCCTGTGGCTGGCGGCGCTGGCCATGGGTGTGGGCAGTACCATTGGCCACCTGATGCTGCTCAAGGCCTATGAGCATGCCAAGCCGGCCACGATATCGCCCTTTCTCTACAGCCAGATCCCCTTTGCCGTGTTCTCGGGTTGGCTGCTGTACGGCCATATCCCCGACCACTGGGCGGTGCTGGGCATGGTCGCGATTGCGCTGGGCGGCGCGCTCAGCGCCTGGCTGTCGGTGCGCGAATCACGTTAATGCCCGCAGCCACATAGAGACGAAAAAAAGCGCCACCGAAACCTGTTCGGTGGCGCCCTGGGTGTGTTGGTTCCGCTTGCGCGTCAGTAGGCGACCGCCTGGCCGTCCTTGCGCGGATCGGAGCCGGCCGCATAGTGCCCGCCTTCACGCACAATCAGCTGCGCACCGCCAAAGGCGAACACGCCATGGCCTTCTTCGATGGTCACCTCATGGCCCAGCGCACGCAGCGCGGCAATCACCTGTGGGTCAAAGCCCAGCTCGACGGAGACCTGGTTGCCACCGGTCACGCGCCAGCGCGGTGCGTCTGCAGCGGCTTGCGGGTTCTGGCCATAGCGCAGCACGCGCACGGCCATCTGCACATGGCCCTGGCTTTGCATCGGGCCGCCCATCACGCCAAAGGCCATCTGCGGCGAGCCATCGGCATGCATCGCAAAGGCGGGGATGATGGTGTGCGAGGGGCGCTTGCCCGGCGCCACCTGGTTGGCGTGCCCCGCCTCGGTGGTAAAGCCCGCCCCCCGGTTTTGCAGGCTGATGCCGGTGCCCGGCACGACCACACCCGAGCCAAAACCCATGTAGTTGGACTGGATGAAGGACACCATCATGCCGCTCTCGTCGCAGGCCGTCAGGTAGACGGTGCCGCCCGGCTTGGGCGCGCCATAGCGGGCAACGCTGGCCTTGCTGCGGTCGATCAGCTGGGCGCGTTCGGCCAGGTAGGCCGGGTTCAGCAGGTCTTGCTGGGGGTGGACGCGCATATGGTCGATATCGGCGTTGTACTGGGCCAGGTCGGCCAGCGCCAGCTTCATTGCCTCGATCTGCAGGTGCACGGTCTCGGCGCTGTCCAGCGGCTGGTCGCCAATGCCAATGGCATCGAGCAGGCCCAGCGCAATCAGCGCGGCAATGCCCTGGCCATTGGGCGGGATCTCATGCACCACCGAGTCGCCAAAGGGCTGGGCCACCGTGCCCACCCAGTCGCAGCGGTGGGCGGCCAGGTCCTCGGCTGTCATCACGCCGCCGTTGGCCTGGCTGTGGGCCGCCATCTTTTGCGCCAGCGCACCCCGGTAAAAGGATTCGCCCAGGGTCTCGGCAATCTCTTCCAGGGTGCGGGCATGCGCCTCGCTCTGGAACCAGTTGCCCGCCTGCGGTGCCTGGCCGCCCGGCGCAAAGCATTCCTTGAAACCGGGCTGGTCGCCCAGCTTGGCCAGGCCCAGCGCCCAGAGCTTGGCAATCGTCGGCGACACCGCAAAGCCATGGCGCGCATAGTCGATCGCCGGTTGCGCCACTTGCGCAAAAGGCAGCTTGCCAAAGCGTCTGGACAGCTCCACCCAGCCCGAGACCGCACCGGGCACGGTGACCGCATTCCAGCCTTTTTCAGGGATACCGCCGAGCTTGTCAAAGTACTCCGGCGTCCAGCCCGCTGGCGCGCGGCCCGATGCGTTCAGGCCATGCAGCTCCTGGCCGTCCCAGACAATCGCGAAGGCATCGCTGCCAATGCCGCAACCCGTGGGCTCCACCACCGTCAAGGTCATCGCCGCGGCCAGCGCCGCATCCACCGCATTGCCGCCCGCTTGCAGCATGCGCAGGCCCGCTTGCGCGGCCAGCGGTTGCGAGGTGCTCACCACATTGCGGCCCAGGATGGGCGAGCGCTGCGAGGCATAGGGCTGGGCCCAGTCTTTCACGGTGGTCATGTCTTGTCTTTCTGAATGCAAACGAGATGGCAGCCGGGGCAGCAACCGCCGCCCCGGTCTTGAGGTGGCAAGGCTTATTCGAGCGTGATGTGGTTGTCCTGGATCACCTTGGCCCAGCGGGCGCTGTCGGCCTTGACCAGATCCGCAAACTGCGCAGGCGTACCAGGCTTGGCCACATCGGCGCCCAGCTTGGCCAGGCTGGCCACCACCTCGGGATTTTGCATGGCCTTGTTGAAGGCGGCATTGATCTTGGCGGTCAGCTCGGGCTTGAGGCCTGCCGGCGCATAGACGCCAAACCAGGTCACCGACGAATAGCCGGGCAGGCCCGATTCGGCCACCGTGGGCAGCTGGGGCGCGAGCTGGGTGCGCTCGGCGCTGGTCACCGCCAGCGCACGCAGGCGGCCGCTGGCCACATGGGGCATGCCGGTGGGGATGGAGTCAAACAGCAGATGCACCTGGCCGGTGGCCAGATCGCTGATCGACTGGGCCGTGCCCTTGTAGGGCACATGGGTCAGGGTGATGCCCGCCTGGGCTGCAAAGGCAGCGGTGTTCAGGTGCACGATGGTGCCATTGCCGCTGGTGGCGTAGTTCAGCTTGCCGGGGTTGGCCTTGGCATAGCTGATCAGCTCCTGCACGGTCTTGACCGGCAGCGAGTTGGTCACCAGCAGCACGCTGGCGGCATCGGCCACATGGGCAATCGGGGTGAAGTCCTTGTCCGCGCGGTAGGCCAGCTTGGGCATCAGATGCGGCGAGATCGCATGGGTGCTGCTGGTGGTGAACAGCAGGGTGTAGCCGTCGGCGCTGGCCTTGGCGGCCTCGGCGGTGCCGATGGTGCCGCCCGCGCCGGGGCGGTTGTCGATCACCAGCGACTGGCCCAGCTCCTGCGACACCTTTTGCGCCACCACGCGGGCCACCAGATCGGTCGCGCCGCTGGGCGGAAAGGGCACGATGACGCGGATCGCGCGCTCAGGCCATGGGCCGCCTTGGGCTGCGGCAAACGGGGACAGCACAGCCAGCGCCGCGCCAGCCACCAGGCCGGCGAGCATCGGCCGGCGGCCAGGCATGCGAGAGAAAAGAGAATTGGTAGTTGGCATGGTGGTGAGCGAGTTGCATAACATCTGCGAAGCACTCTGCGCTTGTGGCGCGGGCCAGAACAACCGGTTCTTATGCGCCCATGGGGGGTGTGCCATGCGCGCTGGGGCAAAGGCGCCTGCGTGAAGCATTGCATATTAAAAGCCTGTGACAACAGACACCACCACCGATTTGGCAAGGTAGGTTTGCCTATACGGCAATGGGTTTATGCTTAGACCATTCTTTTGCGCAATACCACCATGCCCCACCGCCCACCCACGCATCTGCAAGACACTGCCCTTCGCTACTTCCATGAGGTGGTGCAGTGCGGCTCGGTCAGCGCCGCATCGCTGCGTCTGCATGTGGCCAGCTCGGCCGTCAGCCGCCAGATCAGCGGGCTGGAGGCCCAGCTGGGCACGGCGCTGTTCGAGCGCCATGCGCGCGGCATGCAGCCCACGGCGGCCGGTCAGATCCTGGCCGAGCTCGCGCGCCGCATCAGCCTCGATGCCGAGCAGGCCATCGATGCCATCCATGCGCTTGACAGCCTGCGCGCCGGTCTGGTGCGCATCGCCACCTCGGATGCCTTTGCCAATGAGCTGCTGCCCCAGGCTTGCGTGGCCTTTCAGCGCCGTCACCCAGGCCTGCGCTTTGAGGTGAGCATGGTGCCGACCTTGCAGGTCTCGGCCAAGCTGCTGGCCGGCGAGGCCGATATTGGTCTGCGTTTCAGCATCTCGCCGCTCAAAAACATTGCCGTGGTGCACCGCCAAAGCGCGCCGGTGCTGGCCGTGTTGCCGCCCGGGCATGTGCTGGCGCGCCAGGCATCGCTCACCTTGGCCGAGCTGGCCCGGCATCCGCTGGCCTTGCCGCCGGCCGAGACGGCCATTCGCCAGATGATCGACCTGGCCTGCAGCCGCCAGGGCCTGCAGCTGGACCCGGTGCTGACCACCAACCACGCCAAGACCTTGCTCAATTTCGCGCTGCATGGCGGGGGCGTCACCGTCTCCAGCGAGGTGGGAGTGCGCCATATGCTGGCAGCGGGCAGCCTGGTCGCCCGCCCCTTGAGCGATGCCGGCCTGGACCTGCGCGATATCGAGGTGCAAACCTTGGCGGGCCGCCAGCTGCCCGCCGCCGCCCAGGCCTTTTTGGGGCTCTTGGTGCAAGAGCTGCAGGCCGTGCCGAGCTAAGCCATGTGTCTATAGACCCAGCTGCTTGCGAAACGCCTGCGCCTGGCTGAAGTGCCCATTGCCGATAAACGGCACCGGCGGGCGCAGCGCTGACAAGGGCGAGGGGTGGTTGCTGGTCAGCACCAGATGGCCCCGGTCCTGCGGAATCAGCACGCGCTTGCTTTGTGCATGGCTGCCCCAGAGCATGAAGACCACCGGCTTGTCGCCCTCGGCCACCTGGCGGATCAGCGCATCGGTGAGCAGCTCCCAGCCCTTGCCACTATGGCTGGCTGCCTGGCCCTCTTCCACCGTCAAACAGGTGTTGAGCAGCAGCACGCCATGGGTGGCCCATTTGACCAGGCTGCCACCGGGATCGGGGAAAGGCGGGAACGGCACGCCCAGGTCGCGCTGCATTTCCTTGAAGATGTTCTGCAGCGATGGCGGCAGGCGCACGCCGGGGGCCACGGAAAAAGCCAGACCCTCGGCCTGGCCGCGCCCGTGGTAGGGGTCCTGCCCCAGGATCACAACGCGCACGCTCTCGGGCGGGGTCAGGCGCAAGGCGCGCAGTGGCTCGGGCGGGAAGACCACCGCCCCGTCGTCCAGGCGCTGCTGCAGGTACTGCGACAGCTGCTGGCCTTTGGGGCTTGCAAAGAATTGGTCCACCGTGGCTTGCCAGCCGGCAGCCACCTGGTGGTCATGGAGCGCTTCAGATGTCAGTTGCATGCCCGCATTGTGCACGCTGCGCGGGCGCCTCTGCACTATCGCCCTTGGCAGACGGCTTGTTGCGCGGGCAGTGCTGCTGGGTTGAGCAGCGCCACCAGACCGCAGGCGATCGAGCCCTGCCAGTGCACGTAGTCGTGGCCGGTGCTGTGCTCCCGCTGCGTCACGCGGTAGCCCTGGGCCCGCAGCACATCGCCCAGCTCGCGGCTGGTCTCCAGAATGCCAGCTTGGCCGCCGCGTGCGCTTTCGTAGAGGCCCGCATCCAGGTAAAAGCGGACGTCCTTGCGGGGCGCTGCCGCCCACCAGCGCGCCATCGCATTGGGCGCTTCGGCCTGCGGCGCCCACCAGTAGGAGCCCGACAGGCTCAGCACATTGCCAAAGCGCTCCGGGTGGCGCAGCGCCATATAGCTCGACGCCAGACCGCCATAGCTGGAGCCGGCAATCACCGTGCGAACCGCTGGCACGTCCAGCCCCTGCTCAGCCAGCCAGGGCATCAGCTGCAAGCCCATGAAATCGGCAAATGCCGGATTGGGCGGCAGCTCGGTATTGCGCAGCTCGCTGCTGGCATTGGCCACCAGCACCACCGCCGTCGGTGGGATCAAGCCCTGCGCCTGCATCCGCTCGGTGATCGGCGGCGTGGGCACCTGGCGCAGATAGGCATGGGCATCGAACAGTACCAGCAAGGCGCGCTGCTCCGGGGTGGCCTGGGCCCAGCCAGCAGGGCGGTAGATCCAGACATCACGGCCATTGCCCAAGGCTGCCGAATGCAGCCAGTGGCGCTGCAGATCGCCGGGCAACGGCGTGCTTGCCGGCTGCGACCAGGGCTGCGCTGGGGCATCGGGCAGCTCCAGCACCGAGCGGCCCTGGTAGCGATCCACCGCAGCAGCTGCGCCATCCGAAGCAGCCCAGCTGCGCGGGTTCAAGGGGTCACGCTGCAAGGTGGCCAGAATGCTGCGGCGCTGCTCGATCGCCGTGCCTTCGATATTGGGCACATCGGGCGCCATGCCATAGCTCAGCCGGGCGTCGCTGGGCATCACAAAGCTGCTCCACCAGACATCCGAGTTGCCCAGGCGCTGCAGCGATTCATGGTTGCCCGAGGGGCTGCCAAACAGGCGCACGCTGTGCTGCGCGCCACGCCACAAAAAGGTGACGAGCCGCTCCTTCTCGCTCCAGGGCTCCACCAAAGGCGTGCCGCTCTTGGCCATCTCCTGCCAGAACGCATCGCTCGTGCCACCGCGCTCCAGATCGCCCGCCAAGGCCTGCAGACGCGGGCTTTGCAAGGGCTTGTTGGGCAAGGCCACCGACGGGTCAGCGCGCGGGGGCCAGGCGCGCTGGATCTCTATGCGGTAATGGCCTGCAGTGGCCTGCGCCGGCAGCTGGCCTGCCCCTGCGCCGCCGCTGGCGTAGGCGATGGCCGGCTGGGCATTCCAGTGCAGCACCAGTTGCTCACCCGCCTGGGCCTGCCAGGAGACGCCCTCCCCCACCCCATCGCTGCGCAGCAGGCGCCGCAGATGCCGGCCTGCCGCATCTTGCAGATCCAGCTGCACACCGCTGCCGTCCACCTCCGCACGCACCACGCTGCCGGCGGGCACCTGCCGGGCATCGAGCTGCCAGCGCTGCTGGGCGCCGGGGGCCAGCTGGCCTTGCACCGTTTGCCCGACAGCCAGGGGCTGCGCAGGCGGAACTGGCGCCGGCATGCTGGTGCATCCGCCCAGCACGATCAGCCCCAGCGCTGCATGGGCAGCGAGCCCGCGCAGACGAGACGGTGGAGGACCAAAGGCGCTGGGCGCTGGGGGGACATGGCGATCATGGATACTCATGGACAAACAATGGCAAACAGGCCCGCGCCCCTTGCTGGGCAGGGGCCGCTAGCCGGGTGGGAATGGGGAGCTACGCACAAAACCCATTGCCTGAAATTTAGAAATGGGAATTATTCTCAATTGATACTAGCACAGCGCCAGCGCTGGCCGACCCACCGAACTACACGACAAGCTATGCCCCACCGACAAAACCCATGGGCCCAGGCCCTGGCCGCTGCCTGTTTGTTGCTCAGCCTGGCAGCTGGCGCGCAGACCGGCAGCAGCGCAAACACCACCACCACCACCACCACCACCGAGCGGGAGATTCAATCGCTGTTCAAAGCGCTGCAGCAGTCGGGCTGTGAATTTGCCCGCAATGGCCAGTGGTACAGCGCCAGCGAGGCCAGCGCGCATTTGCAGCGCAAGTACAGCTACCTGCAAAAAAGAGCATTGGCGCCCACGGCCGAGGACTTTATTGCGCGTGCGGCCAGCCAAAGCAGCATGTCGGGCAAGCCCTATCTGGTGCGTTGCCCCGGCCAGCCTGAAACGCACAGCCAGCGCTGGTTTGAGGCCCAGCTGGCCAAAACACGCGCAGCCCGGTAGCGGCCTTGCACCGCTACTGGTGGGTGGGCTGCTTTAGGCGAACAGCTTGGCCAGTGCGTCGCCCGGCTCATCGGCGCGCATAAAGGCCTCGCCCACCAGGAAAGCGTGGATGCCGGCATCGCGCAGGGTCTTGACATCGTCCGGGCTGGCAATGCCCGACTCGGTCACCAGCAGGCGGTCTGCAGGCACCTGCTTTTGCAGATCCAGGGTGGTCTGGATGCTGACTTCAAACGTGCGCAGGTTGCGGTTGTTGATACCGATCAGCGGCGTCTTGAGCTTGAGCGCACGCGCCAGCTCGGCGCCGTCATGCACCTCGACCAGCACGGCCATGTCGAGGCTGCGCGCGATCTGCTCCATCTCGGCCATCTGGGCGTCGTCCAGGCAGGCGGCGATCAGCAGCACGCAGTCGGCGCCCATCGCGCGCGATTCATAGATCTGGTAGGGATCGACCATGAAATCCTTGCGCAGCACCGGCAGCAAGGTGCTGGCGCGCGCCTGCTTGAGAAAATCAGGCTCGCCCTGGAAGAACTGTCGGTCCGTCAGCACCGACAGGCAGGCGGCGCTGGTCTTGCCATCGCCCACCATATAGCTCTGGGCAATGTCGGCGGGGTCAAAGTCGGCACGGATCACGCCCTTGCTGGGGCTGGCCTTTTTCACCTCGGCGATCACGGCGGCCTGGCCTTGCGCAATCTTGGCGCGCAGCGCGCCGACAAAGTCACGGGTCAGCACACGGCTTTCGGCGTCGCGGCGCATGGCCTCGAAGGGAATGCGCTTCTTGGCGTCGGCCACTTCGATAAGCTTGGCGTCGCAGATGGTTTTGAGAATATCGGACATAGTTTTCCTTGTGTAGGGTGGCCCGCTCAGGCGGCCAGTTGGCGCGTCAGCGCCACCAGGTCCTGCAGTTTTTGCAGGGCCGCACCGCTGTCGATGGCGGCGCGGGCGCGCTGCAGGCCATCTTCGATCGAACTGGCCACATTGGCCGCATAGAGCGCCGCGCCGGCATTGAGGCAGACGATATCGCGGGCGGGGCCCAGTTCGCCTTGCAAAATACCCATCAGCATGGCCTTGGACTGCTCGGCATTGTCCACGCGGAAGGCGCGGGTACCCACCATCTGGATACCAAAGTCTTCCGGATGGATCTGGTACTCGCGCACCACGCCGTCCTTGAGCTCGCCCACCAGCGTGCTGGCACCCAGGCTGATTTCGTCGAGGCCATCGCGGCCATAGACCACCAGCGCATGCTCGGCGCCCAGGCGCTGCAGCGCACGCACCTGGATACCGACGAGGTCCTCATGGAAGACGCCCATCAGGATATTGGGTGCGCCGGCCGGGTTGGTCAAGGGGCCCAGGATATTGAAGATGGTGCGCACGCCCAGCTCCTTGCGCACCGGGGCCACGTTCTTCATCGCCGGGTGGTGGTTGGGCGCAAACATGAAGCCGATGCCCACCTCGGCAATGCTCTGGGCGATCTGCTCGGGGCTCAGCTGGATATTGACGCCCAGCGCTTCCATCGCATCGGCACTGCCCGATTTGCTGGAGACACTGCGCCCGCCATGCTTGCTGACCTTGCCGCCAGCCGCGGCAATCACAAACACCGAGCAGGTCGAGATGTTGAAGGTATTGGCGCCATCGCCACCGGTGCCGACGATGTCGACCAGGTGCTGGCGATCAGCGACATGCACCTTGTTGGAGAACTCGCGCATCACCTGGGCGGCGGCGCTGATCTCGCCAATGGTTTCCTTCTTGACGCGCAGGCCCGTCAGGATGGCGGCGGTCATCACCGGGGAGAGTTCGCCCTGCATGATGATGCGCATCAGGTGCAGCATCTCGTCGTGGAAGATTTCGCGGTGCTCGATGGTGCGCTGCAGCGCTTCTTGGGGAGTAATCGACATGGAGGTTCTCGCTGTATCTGGGGGAAGGTCAGGCGCCGGGCTTGTCGCTCAGCGCCAGCTTGAGGCCAAAGCCAATGAACATGGCGCCCGCCGCGCGGTCGAGCCAGTGCAGCCGCTGGCGCAGCCAGCCCGCGCGCCGCGCCATGCCAGCGCCCATCCCCACCCAAAGCACATTGACAGGTATGGCGTTGAGGTTGAAAAGCAGGCCCAGCGCGGCAAAGGCCAGACTCTTGTGGGCATAGTCAACGGCGATGAACTGTGGAATAAAGGCCAGAAAGAAGATTGCGACCTTGGGATTGAGCACATTGGTCCAGAAGCCGCCCCAGAAGATGCGCGCCAGGCTGGTATCGGGCTCAGACAAGCCCGGCTCCGTACCGGCAGGTGCCACCAGCTTGCTATTGCTTTTGCTGCGCAGCATCTGCACGCCCATCCACAGCAGATAGGCCGCGCCCAGCCACTTGAGCACGCCAAAAGCGGTGGCTGAGGCTGCCAGCAAAGCACCAACGCCCAGCGCAGCGGCCGCCACATGCACCATGCAGCCGGCGGTGATGCCGGCGCTGGCCACCAAGCCGGCACGCCAGCCCTGGCGCGCCGCATGGCTGAGCATGTAGAACACGTCCGGCCCTGGGGTGAGGTTGAGCAGCCAGCCAGCTGCCATGAACATCAGCAACTGGTGCAGCTCGATCATCAGCGCTGCTCCAGAAAGTTCTTCAGCATCGCGTGGCCATGCTCAGTGAGGATGCTCTCGGGGTGGAACTGCACGCCCTGGATCGGCAGGCTCTTGTGGCGCACGCCCTGGATTTCGCCGTCTTCACTGGTGGCAGTCACCTCCAGGCAATCGGGGCAGCTGCTGCGCTCGATCACCAGCGAGTGGTAACGGTTGACGGTGAACTGCGCAGGCAGATCGGCAAACACACCGGCTTGCGTGGTCGTGATCACGCTGGTCTTGCCATGCATTTGCTGCACGGCCCGCACCACCTTGCCACCAAAGGCCGCGCCAATGGCCTGGTGGCCCAGGCACACGCCCAAAATCGGCAGCTTGCCGGCAAAGTGCTGGATCGCCTCGATGGAGATACCGGCTTCGGCCGGCGAGCAGGGCCCGGGCGAGATGACCAGCCAATCGGGCTGGTGGGCGGCGATGGCCTCGAGCGAGGTCTCGTCATTGCGCACCACGACGACCTCGACCCCCAGCTCACCGAAGTACTGCACGATGTTGTAGGTGAAGCTGTCGTAGTTATCGACCATCAACAGTTTTTTCATCGTCACTCCCGGGGTTTGCCGCCCGCCTGCAGGCGGGCGAGTTCGCGGTGCTCGTAGGCGATGTAGGCCTCCATCATCGCGCGGTAGATGGCCTCGATCACATCGGGCTGGCCGCCTTCGAGTGCTGCGCGTTCACGCACGCGGGCAACGATGGTTTCGATGCGCTCTTCATCGCGCACCAGCTCGGGGTTGTTCTTGACCTTGGCGGCCTGGGTCATGTAGCCGCCGCGCTCCACCAGCAAAGGCACCAGGATGTCGTCGAGCGCATTCACGTTGCGGCGCACATCGGCCATGGTGTTGCAGTCTTCTACTTTGTCGATAGCGCGGGTCATTCCAGTCCTTCCTCAACGAGTTCAGCGGCACGCAACAGTGCGCGTGCCTTGTGTTCAGTCTCTTTCCACTCCAGCTCGGGCACCGAGTCGGCGACCACGCCGGCCGCTGCCTGCACATAGAGCATGCCGTCCTTGATGACCCCGGTGCGGATCGCAATGGCCAGGTCCATGTCGCCAGCAAAGCTCAGGTAACCGCAGGCGCCGCCATAGATGCCGCGCTTGACCGGTTCGAGCTGGTCGATCACCTCCATCGCATGCACCTTGGGCGCGCCCGACAGGGTGCCAGCTGGGAAGGTGGCCTTGAGCACATCCATGCTGGTCATGCCGTCTTTCAAAATGCCCTCGACATTGCTGACGATGTGCATCACATGGCTGTAGCGTTCGACCGCAAAGGCCTCGGTCACCTTGACCGAGCCGGTCTTGGCAATGCGGCCGATATCGTTGCGCGCCAGGTCGATCAGCATCACATGCTCGGCGCGTTCCTTGGGGTCGTTCACCAGCTCCTGCTCGGTGGCCTTGTCTTTCTCTGGCGTGGCCGCGCGCGGCCGGGTGCCGGCCAGCGGGCGGATGGTGATCTTCTGCCCTTCTTCGACCTGCTCCTGGCGCACCAGAATCTCGGGGCTGGCCCCCACCACCTGGAAATCGCCAAAGTGGTAGTAGTACATATAGGGGCTGGGGTTGAGCGAGCGCAGCGCGCGGTACAGCGACAGCGGGTTTTCGGTATAGCGCTTCTGGATGCGCTGGCCCACCTGCACCTGCATGAAGTCGCCCGCGGCAATCATCTCCTTGGCCTCCAGCACAGCCTTGAGGTAATCGGCTTTCGCAAAGCTGCGCTCGGACGGGTAGCTGTCGCCAGCCTTGATCTGCGGCACGCTGACCGAGTAGCGCAGCTGCTCCTTGAGCTGGCGCACGCGCTTCTTGGCCTTGGAATAGGCCTCGGCCTCGGCCGGGTTGGCGTAGACGATCAGGTAGAGCTTGCCCGAGAGGTTGTCGATGACGGCGACTTCTTCGCACTGCAGCAGCAGGATGTCGGGCGTGCCCAGGCTGTCGGGCGGGCAGCTGTTCTCGAGCTTTTTCTCGATGTAGCGCACCGCGTCATAGCCGAAATAGCCGGCCAAGCCGCCGCAAAAGCGCGGCAGGCCGGGCGACAGCGCGACCTTGAAGCGCTTTTGGTAGTCGGCAATGAAATCCAGCGGATTGCCCGCATGGGTCTCGACCACCTGGCCATCGGTCACGATCTCGGTGCGGGCATCGGCGCCAAAGCCGCTGGCGCGCAGCAGGCTGCGGGCGGGCAGGCCGATAAAGCTGTAACGGCCAAAACGCTCGCCGCCAACGACGGATTCGAGCAAAAAGCTGTGCTTGCCATCGTCATGCGTGTGGCAGAGCTTGAGGTACAGGGAGAGAGGGGTTTCCAGATCCGCAAACGCTTCTGCGACGAGAGGAATGCGGTTGTAGCCTTGGTTGGCCAGACTTTTGAATTCGAGTTCGGTGATCACGAAGAACCATCCCCAGCTTGAGCAGCGCACGCTGGATGTGTGCGTATCGTGCGCTGCAGTTCATCTTTGGTGGACTGGTCTTGCAACCAGCCCTCGGGCGCACGCTGGGGCGTGTTACCCAGCGGCAGTCAAACAGTCATAGATACAGGCTTACGCCAGGGCCAAGCTCCCCGGTCGGAACGACCTGTAATGACTGCATGATGGATGAACATGGCGCCTAGTGTAGCAAACGAATCCGCAAACGACGGTGTAAAAACCAGAAAACCGGGGATTAACCAGAAAACGGAGGATTTCAGCGCGGCAAGCCCGCAGTTGCCCCGCCGCTGGCCTGCAGACTGCCCCGCTGCAGCCGCTGGTGCTGGCAGCGCGTGGGCTGCAACGCGCCCACCAAGGTATCGACGACCTGCTGGGCCTTGGCCGAGTTGTCGCCCGAGAAATTGCAGACATAGACATCGAGCGTGGCATGGCCCAGCTCCGGCCAGGTGTGGATCGCCACATGCGACTCGGCCAGCAGCACCACGCCAGTGACGCCGCCGGGCTGGCCGTTGTGGCTGGGAAACGGCACCCAGCTGTCATGCATGCGCGTCAACCCCGCATCGGCCACCGCCTGGTTGCACAGCGCAGCGAGCGCCTGCGCATCGACCAGCCAGGCCGCAGGGCACTGGCAGTCATACAGGTCGGCGGTCAGGTGCAGCCCGTCCACGTCTTGCTCTTCTCAATACCGGTCTGGGCGGCGCGGCGCCTCAGGCCTGCAGCTCGCTGAGCGCATCGACATAGCCGGTCGCCGCCACCTGGCGGATCGGCTGGCCATGGTTGTAGCCGTAGCTCACCAGCACCACCGGGCAGCCCGCGTTGTGCGCCGCCTCGGCGTCGTTGCTGCTGTCACCCACCATCAAGGTCAGTGCTGGCTTGCTGCCCAGCGCCTCGCAGGTCTTGAGCAGCGGCAGCGGATCGGGCTTCTTGCGCTCAAAGGAATCGCCGCCAAACACATGGTCAAAATAGTCGCGCAGCCCCTTGGCGCGCAGCAGTGGCTCGGCAAAGGCCAGCGGTTTGTTGGTCAGACAGGCCATCTTCAGCCCCTTGGCGCGCCATTGCGCCAGCCCCTTCTCCACACCGTCATACACCCGGGAGAAGCGGCCATTGATGGCCAGGTAGTGGTGCTGGTAGCGCTCCCAGGCCTGCGCATAGCGGTTGTCGATCTCGGTGGCCGGCACCGGCTGGCCGACCAGTGGGTGCACCTGGGCCAGCACATGGGTCAGCACCGCCCGCAGCAAGTGCTCCGAGCCCTTGCCCACCATGGGCTCAATGGTCTGCACATCAATCGCCGGCAGCTGCAGATCGGCTAGCATGCGGTTGAGCGCCTCCACAAAGTCCCCCATGGTGTCGACCATGGTGCCGTCGAGGTCGACGATGACGGCTTCGCAGCGCTGCAGGGTTTTGTTCACTTCAGTCATTAGAGATTCTTTTGAGCCCAGCCGGTGATTGTGCCGCAGATCATCCAGTGCCTCAGTTCCCGGTGGCCATGCATCTGCGGCCAATGCCGCTCATCGCCTCTGCCCTTCCGCTCGTCGCCCGTGTCCGCTTATTAGCAAAGTATTACCTATGATTCATTTCATGAAACATGGGCAATGGTCACTGCTGCGTCGGACATCCGGCTTTACCGCCATCGAGCTTTTGGTGGTGATCGCCATTGTGGCGATTCTCGCTTCGCTGGCTCTGCCCAGCTTCAAGGGCTTAACCGAACGCTGGCGTGTCCGCAGCGCAGTAGAAGATCTGCAGTCCACCCTGTACTACGCCCGTTCAGAGGCCATCCGGCGCGCGGGCAATGTGGTCATTGTCAAAAAGGCCGATGGCGATGGCTGCACCAATGCTGGAAGCGACGCGCAATGGGGCTGCGGCTGGTTGGTGTTTGTCGATACCAACCGCGATGGCGCCCAGAGCGGCACTTCAGAAATCACACTGCAGCAAACCAGTGCGCCGAAACGCACCGAAGTGGAGATCAGCAGTGCGGGCACCACCATGAACGCCATGATCAGTGTCGACCGCTGGGGACATTTCAGCAATAACACTGCACAGACCTTCGTCTTTCGGGCTTGGCCGCAAGGATCGAGTAGCAGCGACTCCGCAGCCTCCGCGCTTTGTATCCAGCCCGGTGGCTTGATCAAACGTCTGAACTCAGGCGCCGCAGATTGTCCTTGACTATGCAATGCCCATCGATACGCAGCCCACGGTCTCCCATGACAAGCCCAGATACAGAAAGAAGTCCTATGCGCAGATTGACGAGAATCTCTGCAATGCAGCGCAGCCAGCGCGGCATCAGCTTGCTGGAGTCACTGATCGCCCTGGTGGTCGCCGCCCTCGGCATCTTGGGCATCGTGGGCGTGCAACTGCGAACCCTCAGTGACACGCAAACCAGCGTGCGCCGAGAGCAGGCGATCAGGCTCATCGAAGACCTGAGTGAGCGCATGAAGGTCAATCCCAATGCGATGGCCAATATGAGCAGCTATCTCAGCGATTGGGACGATACACCCAGCCCCAGCAAAATTTGCAGCACCGTTGTTTGCACGGGGGCGGAACTCGCCGTCTACGATGTTTCTCAGTGGAAAGCATTTGTCAGCAGAGCATTGCCATTGGGCGATGCCAATCTCTTCACGTCCGCAGGAGAAGACGTCGCTGCCAACCGTCGTCAGTTAGGCGTGATGATCCGGTGGCGAGAAAACGAGAGAAAAGGGGCCGACAGCGACTACCGCTCCGCCATCAATGCCGCTGCGGACAGCGGCGCGGCCGTGAGCTGCGGCGAAGGCTACACCTGCCACCTGCAGTACATCCCCGTCAGTGCCCGCTGCGCCCCCTACAAGGGCACCAGCACTGCCCGTTTTTTCTGCCCAGGGATTTGATATGCGTACCAAAATTACAAAGGGCTTGAACAGTGTGCCTGCAGCGAATCTGGGCCACTCCCTCCAACCAAGGCACCAAAGCGGCATCACTCTGGTTGAGCTGATGGTCGGCGTCGCCATCGGTTTGATGGTTGTCGCCGTCGCAGGCGGCGCGCTGATGGTTTCGCGCAGCACTTCAGGGACCGTCAGCGATGCCAGCCAGTTGCAGCAACAAGCTGGATATGCCTTTCGCGTCATTGGACAACAACTGAGGCAGTCGGGCTCGCTTTACCTCAACCTCAATGCCACCAAGAATGCTAGCACCGACATTGACCGGTATGCGCTACCGGTGGCTTTCGAGACCAAGGCCATCTCATCAGAACCGGACCGGAATTTTTCCCCCGCCACTGACACCATCAACGGCACAGACACCACGCTCACCGTCGGTTACCGACGCTACAAGGAACCGGTGTACCCACTCAGCGACACATCCCTCGCGACGCAGTCGCTGTCCCGGGATTGCCAAGGCGGCCCCCAGGACCTGGACACGGCGGACAACAACAGCTTTATGCGTATTTCCAGCGCATTCGCACTCAACACCAACAACCTGGTCTGCACGGGAACGTCAGGTTTATCCCAGCCGGTGATTGGCAACGTCGCCAACTTCAGAATCCGCTATCTGCGTATGACCGACATCGCCAGCGGCGCGCCAAAAATCCAGTACGTCAATGCAGCTGGAGTCGGTACCAACTGGGGACAAGTCACCGGTGTGGAAGTCTGCATCGTGCTTTATGGCACCGAGCGCATGAACCTGCCCTCCACGTCCAGCTATACCGACTGCGACGGCACCACCGAGGTTGACTACGCCAGTGCCGACGCCACCGATATGAGCGGCAGCGCCATCGGCGCAGATCGCGCCCAACGCCTGCACATGGTGTTTCGCAGCGTCTACCAATTGCGCAGCCAGGGGCTGATCGGCAATGTGCTGTAACCCGAACCAAGAGCCCTAACCATGCAAGGCAGATTCTTCATTCGCGACCAACGCCCACCACTCAGCCAGCAACGCGGCGTAGCGCTGTTCGTCGTCATCATCTTTGTCATGCTGTCGATGCTGCTGGCCCTGTGGTCGGCTCGTACCTCTTTGTTTGGGGAGATGTTGGTCAGCAATGATGCAGATTACCAGCGTGCCTTCGAGGCCGGACAAGCGCTGCTGCAGGATGCCGAGCTGGACATCCGCAACGAGAATGCTGACGGATCGGTGTGCAGCGGCACTGGCGATGTCTGCCGTCAGAGCACCGCAGACCAGATTCCGCTGGAAGCGCCCTCCGTCGGCAAGCTGCTGGCAACGCTGGACAGCCAAACCTACAAGTGCCGCAACGGCCTGTGCACCAAGCGCCAGGGCAACCAGGATTTCTGGAACAACAGCGATGCCGATCGCGGCGTCACCTTGGCGCAGATGACCAGCACCCCCACCGGCGGTGCTCCCGTCGGTGCGCGTTATGGCCAGTACACCGGAGCGAAGCTGGGCAATGCCAGCAACCCGGCCAACCCCATTCTTGCAGACCGCAGTGCTGCCAACCGCGGCGGCTGGTACTGGATTGAGGTGCTGCCCTATGACGAAAGCAGCAAGAACTCGAACCTGATCGTGGCCGAAGACAGTGCCGGCAACAGCATGGTGGCCAATAACTTTTTGGCGCTGAATATGATTCCGAATGTGGTTTATCGCATCACCAGCCTTGCACATGGCCGCAAGCCCAATACCCAGGTCGTTTTACAGCAGACCTATGCCCGGCAGCGGCTCAAGGACTGAGTCTGTGGCGCTGGATCTTTCACGCTTTACCAGCCACATGCAGGCCTAGTGCCGGGACTGGCTAAAACCCATTATTCGCAGTATTGACAGGAGGCGCTGTGGCTCATAACAACACCCCCCATTTCCGCAAACATCTGCTGGCCTTGGCGGCCTGCGCGGCTTTGCTACCGCAGGGCAGCTGGGCACTGGACCTGGCCAGCGGACCGCCGGGCACCAAAGAGCCCTATGTGGCCCCCAACATCATCATCTCGATCGATGACTCAGGGAGTATGCAATACCGCCTGGACCGCGAAAACCAAAGCGGCGCGAGCAACACCCAGGTGCCAAATGCCGATGGTTCTTGGCCATCGTCAGCCCGGCGTATCAATGTGCTTAAGTACGCCCTTATCGGAAATGGTGGCAGCGGCGGCGTGCTTCGCGATACCTCACTGCTGCCAGACGGCAAGGTGCGCATGTCTTGGCAGGCCATGTGGAACAACGGCAATGCCTCAGGTGCAGGCAGCGTCGACAGCACCTCGATGAACACCAACTCGATGCGGGTCCTCAATACCAGCCACCGCAACAACTTGATCAGTTTTGTCAACGGCCTCAGCGCCGTGAACGGCACACCCTCACACAAGATGTTCTCGCAGGCTGATGCCTACATGCGACGCCCGCTCTCGACGAACAGCCCCTGGGCGTCGGTCCCTGGAACGACAGGATCGCCTTATCTGGGCTGCCGCCGCAGCTACCACATCATCATGACGGATGGCCGCTGGAACAGTGGAGCCTCCAAACCCAGCCAAACGGACAACGCCACGAACCTAACCTTACCAGATGGTACCGTCTACGGTGGCACCACGGCCGCCGCCCGAGCCAAGAGTGCACTGTACCGCGATGCATTTGACAATACGTTGGCGGACTGGGCCTTCTATAGCTGGGCCGTGCCACCGCACACCACCGGCTGGACTGGCACGATGCAGCCCACGGCTGACTACCGCAAAGCGCCGGCCACCGAAACCTTCACCAGCGGGACCACCACTGGCACGCTGGACCGCTACTGGAACCCTCGCTACAACCCGGCCACCTGGCCGCATATGGTGACCTACACCATCGGTTTCAGTGCGCTGTCCTACACATGGAAGCAGAACTACAGCGACGCAAAGTACAACATCAGCGCTTCATCCAGCATGGTGCCTTTTGGCTATGACGGCAGCTTTCCCGCGCTGGTCAATGGCACCAAGACCTGGCCCGACATGAATGGTGGTGGTGAAGATGTTCGTGCATTGGACCTGTGGCACTCAGCCATCAATGGGCGGGGCCGCTTCTATGCAGTAGAAAAAGGCGAGGATCTGGAGAAGGCCTTCCGCGAGATCTTTGGCCAGATCAACACCCAGACAGATGCCGACCTGACCTCCTCGGTCAGCAGCGGATCGAACGCGGCGCGCTACGATGTGGCCACCTTCACTGCGGGCTACCAACCCGACTCCAACTGGAAAGGCTATGTCGCAGCCAGAACCGTGAACAAGAGCGGCACCAGCACGCCAGCATGGGAGAACAAAACCACCGCCGACTTGCTGGATGCCCGCACCGGTGTGACTGATCGACTGGTCCTTGGTTGGAGTGACCAGTGGGTGACCAAAACCGGCACGACCTCAGGCGACAAAGGTGGTGTGCAGTTCAAGTGGGCCAGCGACCAGACTTACCTGAGCACTGCGCAGAAGGCCAAGATTGGCCTAGCCAGTGCCACCCCTATTTCCACCAGTGGCGAGAGCATTGTGAACTTCATCCGAGGCGATCGCACGCTGGAAGGCTCGGACACCACCGGCTACACCACCGCAAAGCCCTTCCGCGAGCGCAAGAGCCGCCAAGGTGACATCATCAACTCCGGCGTCTGGTACACCGGCGCGCCGTCCGGTACCTACGCACTCCAAGGCTACAGCAGCTTTGTGCAAGCCCAGAAGAATCGCGTTCCTATGGTCTATGTCGGCGGCAATGATGGCATGTTGCATGGTTTCTCAGCCACCGATGGCTCTGAAAAACTGGCCTACGTCCCCAATGGCGCCTTGTCAACGATTAAGAACCTAGCTGGCTCCGGCTATACCCACCAGTACTATGTCGATGGCTCCCCCATGACGGGCGATGTGGAGCTTGGCGGCGTCAAGGAAACCACTCCTGGCACCGAAGCCTATATTGCCGACTGGCGAACCTTGTTGGTGGGCACCATGGGCGCTGGCGGCAAAGGCTACTTTGTGCTGGATGTCACCAACCCGGCGGCTGGCAGCACCTCTAGCGCACCCAGCTTTGCGGCAGCCAATGCCAACACCCTGGTGCGCCTGGACCGGACTCGCGGCGTAGCAGACGCTTTGGATTGCACCGCGCTGACGGGCACTCAGCGCACCGCCTGTATTGCTACCGCTAGCGAGAACAACGACATCGGTCACATAACTGCCAAGCCGGTGATGGACGAAACTGACTTTCTGCGTACCACACAGATCACGCGGATGAACAATGGCCGCTGGGCCGTGGTGATGGGCAATGGCTACAACAGCACCAACCAACGCCCCGTTCTGCTGATTCAGTACCTGGACAAGGGCCAGGAACTGGTACGCCTGCCAGTCACCAGCCAGGCGGCTGGCACCGGCTATGCCATTGACAATGGCCTGTCCGCTCCGCGCCTGATAGACCTAAATGGCGATGGACGGGTAGACATCGCCTACGCCGGCGACAACCAGGGCAACCTCTGGAAATTTGACCTCACCAGTGACGTCGCCAGCGAGTGGAATGTGGCCTTTAGCAGTACGCCGCTGTTCACCGCACGCGGTCCTTCGGCCCTCAGCTCCTCATCGCGCAGCAATGTGCAGCCGATCACTGTTGCACCGACCGCTCGCGCGAACGATCGGGTCAAGGAAGTGACGCAAACAGACGGCACCAAGAAATCTGTACCCGTGGGCGGCATGATGGTGGCATTTGGTACCGGCCGTAATGTGAGCCGAACCGACCCCAGTGATGTTCTGGTGCAAAGCATTTATTCCGTGCTGGACAATACACGCTACCGTGTCCGAAAAACCGAAGGTTCCAGCCAATGGTTGGAAGTACACCCTGGCAAGGCTTGTACATCGTCTGCACCTGCAGAATGTTTGACTGTCCCTGCACCTGCCGCTTTGGGAACGGGGGTGGCTACTGCTGGCCTGGCCAAGCGGGAAATCGCCGAGCTGACGATTGCTGGAGGCGTAGGCGGCCGGGTGGACGAAGTGGACACGCTCGACAAGACCACCTGGGGTACGACCTACAACGGTTGGTACATGGACCTGCCAGCGGTGGGCGAGCGCGCGCTCAAGAACCTGGAGCTGTATGACAACACCAATATCCTGGTTGCCTACACCCAGGTGCCGGCCAAAGGCCTGGATGTGGATGTCACCCGCGAAAGCTGCGACTCCACGTCGGTGGATACCGAACGCCAGTACCGCACCATGCTCAATATCATGGACGGCAAAAAGCCCAGCATCCAGCTGATCAACCTGGGCAGCAATACCTCATTCGGCGCGACGGAAAACGGCAATGCTTCGCGTGCACAGGTTGACAAAGGCTCGCACTCGCAGGTCGCCGCATCGGAGACGCAGATGCTCGATATCAGCACCTGTACCGGCGACCGCTGCATCAACAATATGGAGGCACTGCTGCGCATGCCTGAACAAACTTTGCGCCCCAGCTGGCGCCAGCTGCAGTAAGAAAGACCAGCGATGACACACAATACCGTGACCCAACAGCGTGGTTTCACGCTGATCGAACTCATGATCGTGGTGGCTGTGGTCGGTATCCTGACCGCAATTGCCCTGCCCAGCTACAACGAATACATTCTGCGTGGTCACCGCGCAGAAGGCCGTGCGGCCTTGCTGCAAGCCGCGCAATGGATGGAGCGCGCGGCAACAGCCAATGGGGACTATCCGAAAACAGCAGCATTTCCCGCTGCTATGTCGAGCATCCCTTCCGGCCGCTACGCCATTAGCCTCAACTCGGATGGCGCTACCTTTACGCTGACCGCTACTGCACAAAATGCCCAGGCCAGTGACAAATGCGGCAATTTGACCCTGAGCAATACCGGCCTGCAGGGTGCCAAAGACAAAAAAGAAGGTGACTCTGGATACGACAGCAGCTGTTGGAGCAAATAAGCCTACTCTGCACTTCTTCTTAAGGTAATGCAAAAGGCTCCGGCAACCCAATTTGCCGGAGCCTTTTTCTCGCCCCATCCTCAGGGCAACTGCATCACCCCAACGCCCCCCGCATCTGCTCAATCACCCCCTTGTAATCAGGCTTGCCAAAAATCGCGCTACCCGCCACAAAGGTGTCCGCCCCCGCATCCGCCACGCGGCGGATATTGGTTTCCTTGATGCCGCCGTCGACTTCCAGGCGGATGTCCTTGCCGCTGGCGTCAATGCGCTTGCGCGTCGCTTCGATCTTGCGCAGGGTCGAGTCGATGAAGCTTTGGCCGCCAAAACCGGGGTTGACGCTCATCAGCAAGACCAGGTCGATGTCCTCGATCACCCAGTCCAGCACGTCGAGCGGCATCGCCGGATTGAACACCAGACCGGCCTTGCAGCCCTGCGCCTTGATGGCCTGGATGCTGCGGTGTACATGGGCCGAAGCATCGGGGTGGAAGCTGATATAGTCGGCGCCTGCCTGGGCAAAGGCGGCGGCCAGCTCGTCCACCGGCTGCACCATCAGGTGCACATCGATGGGTGCCGGCGTACCGTCGGGCTTGATCGCATGGGGCTTCAAGGCTGCGCAAACCATCGGCCCAAAGGTCAGATTGGGCACATAATGGTTGTCCATGACGTCAAAATGTATCCAGTCCGCGCCGGCGGCCAGTACGTTGCGCACTTCCTCGCCCAGGCGGGCAAAGTCTGCGGACAGGATTGAGGGGGCAATTCGGTAGGTGGAGCTCATCCCTCTATTGTCGCAGTTAGTATTTCTACCTGACTTCAATCCAGTTTCACATGCCAAAGTTCCAGTTTGAGGTGTCGGTGACACCACAGTACCTGCCCGAGCAGTCCCTGCCCGAGGCCGGCGTATTCCACTTTGTCTATAGCATCATCATTCGCAACAGTGGTGAGGTTCCCGCGCAGCTGATCGCACGGCACTGGATCATCAAGGACGCCACCGGTCTGGTCCAGGAAGTCAAAGGCCTGGGCGTGGTGGGCCACCAGCCGCTGCTCGCGCCCGGCGAATCCTTCGAGTACCAGAGCCAGTGCCGCCTGGCCACGCCGCAAGGCAGTATGGAAGGCAGCTACCTGTGCATCAGCGATGAGGCCCAGACCTTTGACTGCCCGATTCCGCGCTTCACGCTCGACGCCACCCAGTACCCCGCCCAAGACGACGACCTGGCGCAAGGACGAGTGCTGCATTGATGTTCCGCAAGAAGAAACCTGATCCACTGGCGCAGTTGCTCGCAGCGCTCGACCCCGATGCACCGCTGGCCGAGCGCAACCTCTGGATCATTGAGATCGCCGCCTGGATTCGCGGCCAGCAAAACTCGGTCGACGCGGCCGTGGCCCGCGTCAGCCAACTGCTGGACGCCATTGAGGGCGATGCCGCGCTGCGGGACAAAGTGCAGCGCTGGTGGGCCGTGCAACTGCAGACGGTGGACCTCACCGCGCTGCTGGCCGATTTTGGCTTTGCGCCCCGCACCGCCTTCTTCAACGAGATGGCCGAGCGCCTGCGCTGGAAGCTGCTGCCCTCTACGCCCGAGACGATCGACGCCACCGTGCTGTTTTCGATGGTCTTGCACACGCCTTTTGATGCCCAGTGGCTCAAGGCCATGGACAAGCCCTTGCTCGAGCGCATTGCCCAGCTGCTGTCGCCCGGCTTTGTGTCACTGGAGGTGATGGTCGTCCCCACGCAGATTGCGCAAAGCGATGTGGGTGCCGGCAGCATTGCCGGGCTGGAGCACTACGGCAACCGCCTCTCGCCCTGGCAGCATCTGGTGCTCAACGCGATCACCTATTGCGCCGGCCAGATTCTGGCGGCCGGCTTTGCGCCTGAGCTGCGCCTGCGCATGAGCGGCAGCGCCAAAAACACCCAGCCTTTCTACAGCCTGATCAGCGGCGTCGAAGAGCTGCGCCGCGCGATGCTGCACCCCAGCCCCAAGGCCGCCGAAGTGCTGGAGGCCGAAGAGAATGTACGCCGCAGCCTGGACGAATGCCGCACCGCCGTGGCCTCGATCTACGAACACTTTGAAGACAATGGCGTCTCGGTCGGGGTCGTCTTCCGGCTGCGCCAGCTGCGCATGCGCATCTTGCGCGTGCGCGAGCTGCTCGACTGCCTGCTGTCGGCCAACCCCAAGGTCATCACCGCCAAGCTGCTGGCCCACCTGGTGGCCGTGGGCCTGGAGCGCCAGAGCATCCGCGCGCTGATCTCGTCCAACTCGTCGCTGCTGGCCTCCAAGGTGGCCGAGCGCAGCGCCGAGACCGGTGAGCACTACATCACGCGCGACAAGCGCGAGTACGCGCAGATGGCGCGCAAGGCGGCCGGTGGCGGCCTGGTGATGGCCTTCACCACCTTGATCAAGTTCGCACTGCATGCGGTGGCCATCTCCGCGTTCTGGGGCGGCTTCATTGCCGGCATCAACTACGCGATCAGCTTTGTGCTGATCCAGCTGCTGCATTTCACCGTCGCCACCAAGCAACCAGCGATGACGGCCCCGGCGATGGCCGCCAAGCTCAAGGAATCGGGCGATACCGAGGCGGGCATGGCCTCCTTTGTCGACGAGGTCAGCTACCTGGTGCGCTCCCAGGTGGCCGCCGTGCTGGGCAATGTGTTCACCGTCTTCCCGATGGTGCTGCTGCTCACCTGGGGCTGGGCGCGAGCCACTGGCGCGCCCTTTATCGACCAGCACGAGGCCGAGCAGACGCTGAAGTCATTGACCCTGCTGGGCCCCTCGGTGTTCTATGCCGCGTTCACCGGGGTGCTGTTGTTCTCCTCGAGCATCATCGCCGGCTGGACCGAAAACTGGTTTGTGCTGCACCATATGGATTCGGCCATCCGCTACAACCCGCGCATCACCGGCTTTTTGGGCAAGGCGCGGGCTGCGCGCTGGGCGGGCTTCATGCGCCGCCATATCTCCGGCTTTGCCTCGAATATTTCGCTGGGTTTCATGCTGGGCTTGATCCCCGTAGTGGCACAGTTCTTTGGCCTGCCCATCGATATCCGCCACGTGACCCTCGCTGCCGGCCAGATCGCCGCAGCTGCCACCAGCATGGGCTTGGAGGTGCTGCATTTCCACGGCTTCTGGCTCTGCGTGGCGGCCCTGCCCTTGCTGGGCGGCTTCAACATTCTGGTGAGCTTCTACCTGGCGTTCCGCCTGGCCCTGCGCGCGCAAAACGTCAGCAATGTCGAGCGCTCGCACATCTACAAGGCGCTCATCAAGCGGGTGCTGACGCGGCCACTGAGCTTTTTGCTACCGCTGCGCCTGAACCGCAACGCTAGCCCGGGAGGCCGCTGATATGGCACAGGGTGAGTTCGAACTGATTGCGCAGTACTTCCATCGGCCGGTGCAGCGGGCCGTGCTTGGCGTCGGTGACGACTGCGCCCTGCTCGCACCCAAGCCCGGCATGCAGCTGGCCATCTCCAGCGATATGCTGGTGCAAGGCCGCCACTTCTTTGCCGATGTGGACCCGCGCACGCTGGGCCACAAGGCGCTGGCCGTCAACCTCAGCGACCTGGCCGCCACGGGCGCCCAGCCGCTGGCCTTTACCCTGGCGCTGGCCCTGCCATCGGTCGATGCGCCCTGGCTGCAAGGCTTCTCGGAGGGCATGTTCGCCTTGGCCGATGCGCATGGCTGCGAGCTGGTGGGCGGTGACACCACCCAGGGCCCACTCAATATCTGCATCACCGTGTTGGGCGAGGTGCCGGCCGGCCAGGCGCTGCTGCGCAGCGGCGCCCAGCCCGGCGATGACATCTATGTCAGCGGCCAGCTGGGCGATGCCCGCTTGGCGCTCGAGGCCTTGCTTGGCCAGGTGCAGCTTCCCGCCGCTACGCTGGCCGCTGCCCGCCAGCGGCTCGAAAGCCCCAGCCCGCGTGTCGCCCTGGGCATGGCGCTGCGCGGCATTGCCAGCAGTGCGCTCGATCTGAGCGATGGCCTGGCCGGCGACCTGGGCCATATCCTGCAAGCCAGTGGCGTGGGTGCCGAGCTGCAGGCGGACCAGGTACTGGCGTGCATGGCAGCGACCGCAGGTGCCCCGGGCGCTGCGCTCAACCTGCCCATCGATCTGCAACTGCAATGCTGCCTGGCGGGCGGCGACGACTACGAGCTGTGCTTTACCGCCGCCGCAGACCGGCGCGATGCCGTGCAGCAGGCCAGCCTGGCCGCGCAGACGCCGGTGCAGCGCATTGGCCGCATCACCGCTACACTGGGCCTGCGCGTGCGCGATGCGCAGGGCCAGCCCATCGCGCAGCGCTGGGCCTCGTTTGACCACTTCAAGGCCTGACGGCTTGGTGGGCTGGCGCCGTTTGGCGCTGCACAGCACCTTGCCGCAGGCTTATGATGGCGGGCATGAGCGACTCGCCCTTTCCACCTTCTGCGCCCGGCGCCGCAGCCAACGCATCGGCGCCACGCCGCGCCAACTGGACCTTCATGCTGCGCAACCCTTTGCACTGGATGGCGCTGGGCTTTGGCTCGGGACTGAGCCCGGTGGCACCGGGAACGGTGGGCACCTTGTGGGCCTGGGTCGCCTACCTGGTGCTGCAGCTGTGGCTGACGCCTGCGGCGATTGGCTGGGTGATTGGCGCATCGCTCGTGCTCGGCTGGTGGGCCTGCACGACCACCGCGCGCAACCTGGGCGTGGCGGATCCCGGCGCCATTGTCTGGGACGAGATCCTCGCCTTCTGGCTCATTTTGTGGCTGGTCATGCCCACGGGCTTCTGGGGCCAGCTGACGGCCTTTGTGCTGTTCCGCTTTTTCGACGCCGTCAAACCCCAGCCGGTGCGCTGGGCGGATCGCTGCTTCAAGGGCTTTGGCTGGGGCGGCGGTTGGGGCATCATCTGGGACGATCTGGTCGCCGCTTTCTGCACCTTGCTTGTCATCGCCATCGGGAGACATCTGCTATGAACGCCACCGCCGCCTTGCTGACCAAAGATGGGCTGCCCCTGCCGGAAACCGTGGCCCAGCTGGCCCAGCACCTGAGCCAACGAGGCTGGATGATGGCCACGGCCGAAAGCTGCACCGGCGGCCTGATCGCAGGCGCTTGCACCGAGCGGCCCGGCTCCAGCCAGTGGCTCGATTGCGGCTTTGTCACCTACTCCAACCGGGCCAAATCCGCGATGCTGGATGTGCCCGCTGCGCTGATCGCCGCCCACGGCGCCGTCAGCGAGCCCGTCGCCCGCGCGATGGCCGAAGGTGCGATCGCGCAGTCCCAGGCACAGGTCAGCGTGGCGGTGACCGGCGTGGCCGGGCCCGATGGCGGCAGCGCGAGCAAGCCCGTTGGCACCGTTTGGTTTGGCTGGCAGGTGGCCGGGCAACTGCACAGCGAAGTGCAGCGCTTTGACGGCGACCGCCATGCAGTGCGCCAGGCCACCGTGCGGCATGCGCTGCGCCGCCTGCTGGAGCTGGTGCAGGCCGCGCCTGCGCAGTAAGCGCTGTCCCACATCCGAACTTAGCCTTGGCCGATGTGGCAAGCGCGTGCGCTGCGCCACACTTCAACCATGGCAACCCGGTTTGCAGCACTCTTCTGACTGACAGCCGATGAGACCAAGAGGAGAACCCTGATGAAACGACTTGCAATCACTACCGCTTCCATCGTTCTGGCCCTGAGCGGCCTGACCGCTTGCTCCAGCAATCCCACCAATGCCCAGATCGGCACCGGCGTAGGCGCTGTCGCCGGTGGTGTGTTGGGTGATGCCGTGTTCGGATCGACCTTGGGTACCATTGGCGGTGCTGCTGCCGGCGCCTATTTTGGTAACCAGGTCGGCGACAACATGGATGGCAACCGCCGCCGTCGTTAAGCCTTGAACCCAGGGGCCTTATCGGCCCCTCAGGTATTCCCGGCTATCGGCCCGCTGTCATCAGCAGCACCAGCACCAATAAAACTGCCAGTGCGGTGAACAGGATTTTTACCCAGCTATAGGGTTGCTCACCGGCCAACTGGCCGGTGTAGCCGTTGGCAAGAATCTGGTAGCTCTTGCTGCCATAGGTGTAGCCTACCAGCCAGACAGGCACCAGCACATGCTTGAAGCTGCGCCCCTGGTACTGGCGCTGCACCTGCAGGTTGCGGTAGGTATCGCCCGGTATCTGGCGCGCGCACAGGGCCTCTACCTGCTGGTCCATATCCCCTTCATTGATCGTCGCGGCCCGGTTCAGGTCGACCTGGTAGCGCTCCACGGTCCAGCCGCGCACAAACTCGGGCGAATAGGGTTTGAGGTCCGTCCGCGTTGGAAAAGGCTCGACCTTCTGCAGCAGCCCCTGGTGCACCCCGACCGTGCCCGCAACCAGTTCATCGTCAAAGAAATGCTGCAGGCTGCCCGAGGCCGGCTCCCAGCGCACATGGCGTACCTGGCGCGTGCTGATGTTGCCATTGGCGTCGCGGTACTGCTCGGTGGTGTAGTAGTAAAAGCCGGCGTCCGCCCGCCACTGGGCCTGCACATGGGCGTCAAAGGTCCAGTACGGCAGGTATATACCTTTGAGCGTATCGGTCAGCGCCGCGTTCTTGAACTTGTTGGGTGCAAACCAGCGGCTGCCATACCATTTGCGGATCAGGTCGCGCACCTGGCCATCGCTCACCTTGAACGGCAGCAGGCTTTGCGGCGTGATCGCATCGTTGCGCTCTTCATGTGCCTGGATGGCCGGTGAACCACAAAAATCGCAGCGCGACGCGACCCGCCCGTCGACAAAGACCGAAATCGCGCGGCAGTTCTGGCACTGGTACTCGCGCCGCGCCTCGCCCCAGCCGCGTCCGCTGGCGGGGTTGGCCAGCGCGGCGGCCAGGTCCTGCTCGACGATGTCACCGCCCAGCTGTTGCTGCTGCTCGTCGGTCCAGGGCACCACCGTGCCGCAGTAGGGGCACTTGAGCGACTGCGCCTTGGCATTCCATTCCAGATTGCCGCCGCATTCGGGGCAGACATGCCTGGCCACCATCGAGGTCGGTGGCGGCGCAAAGGGGTCGGTGGCGGGAGTGGGTGAATTCACGGTCAAACTCAGCGTTGGCGCACAGCAGGTCTGCGCCACGGGCTCTCAAAACGGGGGCACGCCAACGCACATGCACCGGCAAAGCAGCGGTACATGCGCGGTGAGTGCAGATTTATCCGCGCAGGAATTCGTTCAGCGATTCCTGCGAGATGCGCCAGGCGCTGCCAATCTTGCGGCCCTTGAGCGCGCCCGACTCCAGCTCAGTCAGCACCTCCTGCACCGTCACGCCCAGCGCCTGGGCCGCCTGCTCGGGCGTCAGCACCTGCAGGCCGGCGCCGGCGGCCGCAGCCGCAGCGGGCGCCGCTTGCGCAGCCTGTGCGGCAGCGGGCGAGAAGGGGTCGGCTGCAGCAGCGCCAGAAGGCTGCTGCATCCCCTTCATCATCTCCTGCGCCATGCCAAAGCCCATCGCCATGGTCGCGGGGATGGTGGCCGCCGCTGCGCCTTCGCCGCCGTTGGCCATCGCCTGGCCCATCTGGTACTTCACATAGTCGTTCAAGTTGCCGATCGCGCTCATCGACGAGCGCTTGTCGATCGCCTCTTCGACTTCGGGCGGCACCGAGACGTTTTCCAGGAGGAAGCTGGTGATCTCCAGGCCGTATTTTTCGGTAACGGCCGGGTTGATCAGCTGCAGCAGTGCATCGCCCATCTCGGTGTAGCGCTGGGCCACATCAAGCACAGGCACCTGGGCGCGGGCCAGTGCTTCGCTGAAGATGCTGACAATGCGCGAGCGCATCGTGTCGGCAAACTCGTCGAGGCGGAAATTCTGGTCCGTGCCCGCCACCTCCTTGAGGAACTTGGCTGGCTGGACAATGCGGAAGTCATAGGTGCCGAAGGCGCGCAGGCGCACAACACCGAAGTCCTTGTCGCGCATCATCACCGGGTTGGAGGTACCCCATTTGTTGCCGGTGAAGAGGCGCGTATTGACATAGTAGACATCGCACTTGAAGGGCGAATTGAAGCCGTACTTCCAGCCGCGCAGGGTCGACAGAATCGGGATATTCTGCGTCGTCAACTGGTGGCGGCCGGGGCCGAACAGGTCGGCGAACTGGCCTTCGGAGACAAACTGCACCTGCTGCGATTCGCGCACGATCAGCTGGGCGCCGTTCTTGATTTCCTTGTCCTCATCGGGCCAGCGGTACGACAAGGTATCGCGCGAGTCATCGGTCCACTCGATGATCTCGATCAGTTGCTTGGTGATGATGTTCATGAGGTTCATCGGGGATCCTTGGCCAAAAGAGGATGAAAACCAAGCCATTCTAGAGCCACTGCCCGCTCGCGGCCATGCCAATCTGGGCCCGCACAGCAAAACAGCCGCAAAAGCGGCTGTTCTCAGAGCGGATGGTGAACGCCTGCTATCAGGCGCCGCAACATTTCTTGAACTTCTTGCCGCTGCCGCAGGAGCAGGGGTCATTGCGGCCGGGCACCTCGCCCTTGACGATGGTGGCCTGGCGCGGGCCCATGCTCTTCCAGATCTGGCGCAGGTCATACACCGCCCAGATCGCCTCACCAAAGGTCTCCACGCGCTCCTGGCTGGTGCTGGCCGGGCCGTTTTCGTCGTACATGCAGACGGTGGGAGTGCCGGTGTCATCCTCGGTCAGGGCCACCACCGATTCGAGCGCGTCGTTCAGCCAGCGGGCCGCTTCCTTGTCGCGCGGTGCGATCCACTCATCGGCCCAGTTTTCCACGACAAACATGAAGCCCAGCGCCCAGACCTGGCCAAACGAGGGGATCTCCTGGCCGTCCAGCTCCTGGCGCTCTTCCTCGGGCAGGCTGGCAATGGCGCCGCGCATGTCCATCGCATCGGGCTGGAAGGTGTCATCGTCTTCGAGGCTCTTGACATCGGCGTCAAGCTGGCCCGTCACTTCGTTCCAGCGGATCTGCCACAGTTCCAGAAAGCGGTCCTGCTGGGCGCGGTCCTTGAAGGCCGGCAGCAGCGGCAGCTTGCCGTCCGCATCGCGCTCCAGCAGCTCGCCATCGCCCACCAGCATCGGCAGAAACTCCTCGACCGGCACCGCGCGGCGCGTGCAGACCAGCGCGGTGAGTGCGCCGTCGGCAAATTCCCACTGCGGAATTTCTTCGGCGCGCGTGCGCATGTCTTCCAGGATCTGGTCGATCTCGGTCAGCTGGTCGTCATTCAATCCATCGGGGATCTGGGGCTGGGTCATCGGTGCTCTCTCAATAGGGGGCCGCACAGCACAAACCCCTGCACGCTTGCAATGCCACCAGCGCCCCCTATGATGGGTCTGGTTTTGTAACAACATTGCAATGGCAGACGGCCGCTGCGCCAGGCAGGGCCTGCAGTGTAGCGCCAGCCAGGCGCCTGTGCTGCAGCCCGGGATTTGCGCGCGCTTTTGGGCCGTCTGACCTGCACAGACACCCCCATGAACCAGCTCAACAAGATTTTTCCCGTCCGCTACACCGTGATGGTGCTGTGCATGCTCCTGCTGGTCGCCGGCATCATCGCGCTGGTGCTGCAGGCCAGCGCCTGGTGGTGGCTGGCCGTGCTGGCCGGCGCCGCGCTCACGCTGCTGGGCCTGCGCGACCGGCGCCAGACGCGCCACGCTATTTTGCGCAACTACCCGGTCATCGGTCATATGCGCTTTTTCCTGGAGTTCATCCGCCCGGAGATGCGCCAGTACTTCATCGAAAGCGACACCGAGGCCCTGCCCTTCTCGCGCGCCCAGCGCTCGCTGGTCTACCAGCGCGCCAAGGGCGATCCGGACAACCGCCCTTTTGGCACCTTGATGGATGTGGGCGCACGCGGCTATGAATGGGTCAACCACTCGATGGCGCCCACGCGGCTGGACGGCCATGATTTCCGTGTCTGGATCGGCGGCTCGCCCGATGCGCCGTCGCAGTCGGTGGCGCCCTGCACCCAGCCCTACCATGCCAGCGTTTTCAACATCTCGGCGATGAGCTTTGGCGCGCTGTCGGCCAATGCCATCCTGGCGCTGAACAAGGGCGCGCAGATTGGCGGCTTTGCCCATGACACCGGCGAAGGCTCGATCAGCCAGCACCACCGCGTGCACGGCGGCGACCTGATCTGGGAGGTGGCCTCGGGTTACTTTGGCTGCCGCAATGACGACGGCAGCTTCAGTGAAGAGCGCTATATCGCCAACGCCACCCAGCCCCAGGTCAAGATGATCGAGCTCAAGCTCAGCCAGGGCGCCAAGCCCGGCCATGGCGGTGTGCTGCCCGGCGCCAAGGTCACGCCCGAGATTGCCGCGGCGCGCGGCATTCCGGTGGGCATCGACTGCATCTCGCCGGCCCGGCACAGCGCCTTCTCCACGCCCGAGGAGATGATGCACTTCATCGCCCGCCTGCGCACGCTCTCGGGCGGCAAGCCCACCGGCTTCAAGTTCTGCCTGGGCCACCCCTGGGAGTGGTTTGCCATCGTCAAGGCCATGCTCAAGACCGGCATCACGCCGGACTTCATCGTCGTCGACGGTGCTGAAGGTGGCACCGGCGCAGCGCCTGTCGAATTCACCGACCATGTCGGCGTGCCGCTGCAAGAAGGCCTGCTCTTGGTGCACAACACCCTGATCGGCGTGAACCTGCGCGACCGCATCAAGCTGGGTGCCGCCGGCAAGGTCATCACTGCCTTTGACATCACCCGCATGATGGCGCTGGGCGCCGACTGGTGCAATGCCGGCCGGGGCTTCATGATGGCGCTGGGCTGCATCCAGGCCCAGACCTGCCACACCGGCAACTGCCCCACCGGCGTCACCACGCAAGATGGCGTGCGCCAGCAGGCCCTGGTCGTGCCCGACAAGGCCACGCGCGTGGCCCAGTTCCACAAGAGCACCCTGCATGCGCTGCAGGAGCTGGTGCAGGCCGCCGGCCTCCAGCACCCTTGCGAGCTCAATGCCCACCATATCGTGCGCCGCATCAGCGACACCGAGGTGCGCCTGCTGTCCAACCTGCTGCTGCAGGTGCGGCCCGGCGCGCTGCTCGACGACCTGGCGCACCAGCACGATGTCTTTCGCACCTACTGGCCGCTGGCCAGCGCCGAGAGTTTCCAGCCGCTGGCGCAGCCCCATGTCAAACCCTCGGCACCGGCCGACCACCAGGACATGGTGCCCCAGGCCGCCGAGGCTTCTTGAGCGCGCAGCGATAATGCAAGGTTTTCACTGTTGCTGGAGTGGCCGCTGCGGCGTGCGCCCCGCTTGCGCATGACCGATACCGCTTCCCCCTTACAGCCCCCTGCCCCCGCTGGCGCCCCGCCCGGCGCCGCATCTGCCGAGCGCCCGGACTATGCCGCATTTTTGCAGCAGCACCTGGCCAGCCAGACCTTCAATGTGGTGCGCTATGAGCTGCCGGCCGAATCGGTCTGGCTCAAAAAAGCCGGCCCGGCAATAGCCGCCTGGCGCTACCGGACCTTGGGCCTGCTCTCGCGCTGGCTGGATGTGCCGGTGCTACAGCCCGTGGTCAACCCCGGCGGGCAAGCCGCTATTGCGACCGAGGTGCGGCGCCTGCGCGACCTGCATGCGCGCGGCCTGCGCGTGCCGCTGGTGCTGGCCGATGCGCCCGAGGGCTTTCTGATGCGCCACCTGGGCCTGCCCGGCGGCAATACCCCGTCGCTCAGCGACGAAATCGAGGCGGCAGCCCGCCAAGCCCCCGCCAGCACCCTGGCGCTGTGGCAGCAGGGCTTTGCCGCGCTGCAGCGCGTGCATGCCAGCGGCACCTGCCTGAGCCAGGCCTTTGCCCGCAACATGGTGCGCTGCCCCGATGGCGTCATTGGCTATATCGACTTTGAAGACGACCCGCTGGCGACCTTGCCGCCTGCGCTGTGCATCGTCAAGGATGCGCTGTGCTATGCGCATTCCACCGCGCTGTTCCTGGACAATGCCGGCACCCTGGAGGCCGCACGTGCCGATTGGCATGGCTGGCTGGCGCAGACCGATCCTGCGGTGCGCGCCGCGCTGGAGCGCACCGTGCAGCAGATGCGCTGGGTCGGCAAGCTGCCCAACCAGCGCAAGCTGGGGCGCGATACCTTGCGCCTGCGGGCGATGTACGGGCTGCTGCGCCCACTGCCCTGACCACCGGTTCGCGGCATTTCTCAGACAAAAAAATGGCCTGCATCTGCAGGCCATTCCTTTTGGAGCGAGGCGCTATCAGCCCTTGGCGGTATCCACCACCGGCACCTGCACGGGCGCGCTCTCCAGCACGGTTTCGTTGTTCAGCACCGCGTTGAGCTTGGTATAGTCCAGCGCGTTTTCCCAGCGCGAGACCACCACGGTAGCCACGGCATTGCCGATGAAGTTGGTCAGCGAACGGCACTCGGACATGAAACGGTCCACGCCCAGAATCAGCGCCATGCCGGCCACTGGCACTTCCGGCACCACGGCCAGGGTGGCAGCCAGCGTGATAAAGCCCGCGCCGGTCACGCCCGCAGCGCCCTTGGAGCTGAGCATCGCCACCAGCAGCAGCGCAATCTGGTGTCCCAGGGTCAGGTGGGTGTCGGTCGCCTGGGCGATGAACAGCGCCGCCAAGGTCATGTAGATATTGGTGCCATCGAGGTTGAACGAGTAACCGGTAGGCACCACCAGTCCCACCACGGACTTGCTGCAACCGGCCTTTTCCATCTTGTGCATCAGCGATGGCAGCGCCGATTCGGACGACGAGGTACCCAGCACCAGCAGCAGCTCATCCTTGAGGTAGCGGATCAGCTTGAGCACCGAGAAACCGCAGGCACGGGCCACGGCACCCAGAATCACCAGCACAAAGAGCAGCGAGGTGATGTAGAAGGTCGCGACCAGCTCGGCCAGGTTCAAGAGCGAGCCCAGACCGAACTTGCCGATCGTGAAAGCCATCGCGCCAAAGGCACCGATGGGCGCGAGCTTCATCACGATGTTGACCAACTTGAAGACGGGCTTGGTCAGCGATTCGAGCAGGTTGAGCACGGGCTTGCCGCTGTCACCGACCATGGCCAGCGACACGCCAAACAGCACTGCCACCAGCAGCACTTGCAAAATGTTGTCGCCGACAAAGGGGCTGATCAGCGTCTTGGGGATGATGTCCATGACAAAACCGGTCAGGGTCATGTCATGCGACTTGGCCACATAGGAGCTCACTTCCTTCTGGTCCAGATCGGCCACATTGATGTGCATGCCGGCGCCCGGCTGCATCACATTGGCCACGATCAGGCCCACGATCAGCGCCAGGGTCGAGAAGGTCAGGAAGTACACCATGGCCTTGCCAAACACGCGGCCCACGGTACTCAGGTGCGTCATGTTCGCAATGCCGGTCACGATGGTCAGAAAGATCACCGGCGCGATGATCATCTTGATCAGCTTGATGAACGCATCACCAAAGGGCTTCATCGCCGCACCATATTGGGGCTCGAAATGCCCCAACAAGACACCGATGGTGATACCGATAATCACCTGGAAGTACAAAGTCCGGTAAAAAGGCGGCGCCTGGACGGGCGCCTGGCTGGCGGTGGTATCAATCTGCATGGTGGGGCTCCAAAGATGCTCGGCACCAACTCGGTGCGCTGAGGCGCGTTTGTATCCCAGCCCTTACAGATTGCCCATTAGACATTAGTATTAGGCGCCGCCTTCCCAGAGCTACGGAAAACCCATACTTCGGGAAAATACCTAGGCCTCCGTTACATGTTTCCGATCATTCCCCGCCGCTCCCTGCGATCCCTGTGGACCTTCTGCGCCGTGCTGCTGAGCACGGTGGCTGCCGCTGCAGGCGCCTGGCACTGGATGCTGCAGCACAGCCTGGCCGAGGAAAACCTGCAGGCCCACCGCCAGCTCGTCCTATATGCGCAGGCGCTCAGCCAGCGCCTGGACCGCTACCGGGTGCTGCCCGATGTGCTGGCGCTCGACGCCGAGCTGCGCGAGGCGCTGACCCACCCGCAAAGCCCCGAGCAGGTGCTGCGCCTCAACCGCAAGCTGGAGCAGGCCAACGGCGCGAGCCTGGCCTCCACCCTCACCTTGATCGATGCCCAGGGCGTGGCGCTGGCAGCCAGCAACTGGCGCAGCCCTTCGAGCAATGTGGGCGAGGACTACAGCTTTCGCCCCTATGTGCAACTGGCGCTGGCCCAGGACAAGGGCAGCTTCTACGGCATTGGCATGACCACCGGCGAGGCCGGTTATTTCCTCTCGCGCGCCATCAGCAGCGATGCCGGTGGCCAGCACCGGGTGCTGGGCCTGATCGCGATCAAGATCGTGCTGCTGGAGCTCGAGCGCGAATGGATCCAGAACCCCGACATCGTGCTGGCCAGCGATGCCAATGGCGTCGTGTTTCTGGCCAGCAACGAGGACTGGCGCTACCGCAAGCTCAAGCCCATCGATGCCCGTGCGCAGCAGGAGATGGACCGCACCCAGCAGTACCGCAGCCAGCCGCTCAAGCCCATGCGCTATGCGCAGGAGCAGCCGCTGGACGAAGGCGGCGCGCTGGTGCAGTGGCAGGACCCGGGCGTGGGCCGCAAGCTCTGGCAAACCGTGACCTTGCCCGAAACCGGCTGGCAGCTGCATATCCTGCATGATGTGGACAACAGCGTGGCGTCGGCCTGGTGGGCCGCTGGCGCGGCGGGCGGCAGCTGGCTGGCGCTGTCGCTGCTGCTGCTCTATGCGCGCCAGCGCCAGCGCCTGTCGGCCTTGCGCCAGCGCAGCCGCGAAGAGCTCGAGGCCCTCTTGAAGCAACACGCGCAGGAGCTGCGCACTGCGCAAGATGGCATCGTGGCCGCCGCCCACCAGGCCGATGCCGGCCACAGCCAGAGCCTGGAACACCTGCCCCAGGGCGTGGTGGTGATCGATGCCGCGCTGAACCTGGTCGCCTGGAACTCGCGCTACATGGAGCTGTTCCGGCTGCCGGCGGGCCTGTTGAAAGTGGGTATGCCGGTCGAGGAGCTGTACCGCTACAACGCGCGCCGGGGCCTGCTGGGCTCGGGCGACATCGACGAGGCCATCGAGCGGCGCATGCAGTTTTTGCGCAGCGGCAAGCCCCATGCGCGCGAGAGCGAAAAGGCCGACGGCACGGTACTGGAGATCCGCGGCAACCCCCTGCCCGATGGCGGTTTTGTGACCAGCTATGCCGACATCACCAGCTACAAGAACGCCGCGCGCGAGCTGCGCTCCCTGGCCGATGCGCTGGAAAAGCGCATTGCCGACCGCACCGAAGACCTGGCCCAGGCCAAGCGCGAGGCCGAGCAGGCCAACCGCTACAAATCCAAGTTTGTCGCCGCCGCCGTGCATGACCTGCTGCAGCCGCTGAACGCCGCGCGCGTGTTTGCATCGCTGCTGCGCCAGCATGTGCAGGGCGACAAGGCCTTGCAGCTGGCCAGCGATGTCGAAGGCGCGCTGGCCTCGCAGGACGACATCCTGAACAGCCTGCTCGATATTGCACGCATGGAATCGGGCCAGCTTGAGGTGAACCGCCGCGACTTTGCGCTGCAGCCCATGCTGGCCCAGCTGGGCAGCAGCCTGGGCGTGCTGGCCCAGGGCCATGGCCTGCAGCTGCAGGTCATTCCCTGCCGCGCGGTGGTGCACAGCGACGAGGCGCTGCTGCGCCGCATCGTGCAGAACTTTCTCTCCAACGCCATCCGCTACACGCGCCAGGGCCGCATTGTGCTGGGCTGCCGCCGCGTCGGCCAGCATCTGCGCATCGAGGTGCATGACCAGGGCCCGGGCATCCCCGAGAGCCTGCACCGCGAGATTTTTGAAGAATTCCGCCGGCTGGAGACTGGCCGCCAGCATGAGCGCGGCGCCGGCCTGGGCCTGGCCATTGTCGAGCGCCTGGGGCGCCTGTTGCAGCACCCGATTGGCCTGCGCTCGGCGCTGGGCCGGGGTTCGGTCTTCTGGGTCGAGGTGCCATTGAGCCAAACCGCCTTGGCCCCGGAGCCCGCGCGCGAGCCCATGGAGGCAGCACCTGCGGTCGCCAACGCCGCACCGCTGCAAGGCGCCAGCGCCTGGTGCATTGGCCCGGCCGCCATCGCCGGCGCCGCCCCGCTGCTGCAGCGCTGGGGCTGCCAGGTGGTACCGCAGGCCGATGCCGAGGCGGCCTTGGCACAGGCCCAACGCAGCCAAAACGCATGGCCGGCTTTGCTGGTGGTGGATGCGGCGCATGCCACGCCAGCAGCAGTCCGTGCCTTGCAGGCCTGCGGGCACAAGGCGCCGGGCGTTGTCTGGCTCAGCACCGATGCGGGCCAGCAGGATGCCGCCAGCCAGCAGGCCAGTGTGCTGGGTTGGGGGGTGCTGACGCAGCCCGCGCGGCCGGCGGCGCTGCGTGCGCTGGTCGGCCAGCTGCTGCTACGCCAGCGCTGAATCGCCTGTGGGCAAGCCGCCATCGGCCTCCAGGTTTCGCACCAGCACGGCAACCTGGGTGCGGCTGTGGCAGCCGAGCTTTTTCAGGATCGCAGTCACATGCACCTTCACCGTGTGCTCGGTCACGCCCATCTCCTGCGCAATCTGCTTGTTGAGCAGGCCATCGGCGAGGTACAGCAGGGTCTTGAACTGGTGCGGTGTCAGCTGCGCCATGCGGGCGGCCAGCTCGGCGTCTTCCTGCGACAACTCGGCGGCCATTGAGGGGAAGACCGTGTCGCCCTCCAGCACCGCCTCGATCGCTGCGGTGATCGCGTCGGCGGCGGCGGCCTTGGAGATAAAGCCCGAGGCGCCAAACTGCTGGGCGCGGCGGATGATGCGCGGGTGGTCGTTGGAGGAGATAACCACCACCGGCAGCTGCGGGTAGGCGCCGCGCACATGCAGCAGCGCCGAAAAGCCATGCGTGCCCGGCATCGTCAGATCGAGCAGCACCAGCTCGATGCCCGGGTGCGCCGCCAACGCCGCGCTGAGCGAGCTGGCACTGGAGGCTTCGAGCACCTCGAAGGCGCCAAAACGCCCCCGGATCACCTGCACCACGGCAGCGCGAAACAGGGGGTGGTCATCGGCAACAAGCAAGGCGGGAGGGGACATAGACGCTAGTCTGCCATGGCTGGGCTTCTCCTGTACTGCGCCACCTCCCTGAAGTCCCGCTAAAGCGCTGTGTTTTCGCGTCAATCCATCGAGATCTTCGCCGCATCGACAATCGATTTCCAGTGCGCCGCATCGCGCGCGAGCAGCGGCTTGAACTCGGTCGGCGTCGAGCCCACAGGAATCAGGCCCATGTCCAGCAGGCGCTTGCTGATCTCGGGCATCTTGACGATGGCAGCCAGCTCGTTGCCCAGCTTGTCCACAATCGGCTGCGGGGTGCTGGCCGGCACAAAGTAGCCAAACCAGCCATTGGCCTCAAAGCCGCTGTAGCCAGCCTCGGCCATCGTTGGCACATCGGGCAACGCCGGGTGGCGCTGCGCGCCCGTGACCGCCAGGATGCTGACCTTGTCCGATTTGATATGCGGGTAGGCAGCGGCCGCATCGATAAAAGCCGATTCGAGCTGGCCGCCGAGCATCGCCGCCATCTCCGGGCCCGAGCCCTGGTAAGGCACGTGCACCATGTCGATGCCGGCCTTGAGCTTGAGCTGCTCGCCATGCAGGTGTGACGAGGTGGCATTGCCGTAGGAGCCATAGTTGAGCTTGCCCGGCTGGGCCTTGGCCTTGGCGACAAACTGCTGCAGGCTGGTGATGCCCGAGCTGCGCGGCACAAACACCAGGTCGGCCGACTTGACCGCCTGCGACACGGGCGCCAGATCGCTCAACTGGTAGGGCACCTTCTTGTAAAGCGCCGGGATCTGCACCAGCGCGGTGATGCCCAGCAGCACCGTGTAGCCATCGCCCGGCGCCTTGGCCACCAGGTCGTTGCCCATCATGCCGCTGGCTCCGGGCTTGTTGTCCACAATCACCGGCTGGCCCCAGCGCTGCGACAGCTGGGTGCCCATCAGGCGGGCAATGATGTCGGTGCCCCCTCCTGCGGGGTAGGGCACCACCAGGCGGATGGGCTTGCTGGGGTAGTTGTCAGCGGCCAGGGCGCTGCCCGTGGCGAGCATCAGGGCAGCGCAGGCGGCAGTGGTGAGCACACGGCCCAGGGCCGAGCGGCGGTTTTGCATGGTTTGTCTCCTTGTTGCTGGTTATGCCGCTGGCGCGCTCTGTGGCGTGCTCGGGGCGCTGATCATGGTCAAAGCGTTCTGGCAATGATTTCCTTCATGATCTCGTCGCTGCCGCCGTAGATGCGGCCAATGCGGGCATCGGTCCAGGCCCGGCCGACCTGGTACTCGGTCATATAGCCGTAGCCGCCGTGCAGCTGCAAAAATTCGTCAAGCAGCTTGTTCTGCAGCGCCGTCGCATTGAGCTTGACCATCGCTGCGCGGTCCGGTGTCAGCTCGCGCGTCAGGTGCAGGCGCATGCAGTCATCGACAAACACGCGCAACATCGTCGCCTGGGCCTTGGCCTCGGCCAGCTTGAAGCGGGTGTTCTGGAACTCAAACACCGTCTGGCCAAAGGCCTTGCGCTCGCGGGTGTAGTCCACGGTCTTTTGCAAGAAGGCCTCGATCGACATCGCAGCGCGCACCGCCACCACCAGGCGCTCCTGCGCGAGCTCGTGCATCAGGTACTTGAAGCCCATGTTCTCTTCGCCCAGCAGGTTGTCCACCGGCACGCGCACGTTGTCAAAGAACAGCTCCGAGGTGTCCTGCGCCATGAGACCGATCTTCTCGAGCTTGCGGCCCTTGGCAAAACCGGGCGTGCCGTCTTCCACCACGATCAGCGATACGCCCTTGGCCCCCAGATCGGGCGCCGTCTTGCAGACCACGACGACGATCTCGGCATTGATGCCGTTGGTGATAAAGGTCTTGGCGCCATTGATCACATAGTGATCGCCGTCACGCTTGGCCGTGGTGCGCACCGATTTGAGGTCGCTGCCCGCGCCGGGCTCGGTCATCGCAATCGCGCCGATCATCTCGCCCGCTGCCATCTTGGGCAGCCAGCGGTCCTTCTGCGCGCTGTTGCCATAGGCATGGATATAGGGCGCCACGATGTCCGAGTGCAGCGGAAAGCCCAGGCCGCTGGCACCCGTGCGGGCAATCTCTTCGATCAGCACCGCCGCATGGCCAAAATCGCCCCCGCTGCCATAGGGTTCGGGCAGCATGGTGTTGAGCAAGCCCTCGCGGCCTGCCTTGCGCCAGACCTCCTTGGGCACAATGCCATCGCGCTCCCACTGCGCATGGAAGGGCACGATCTCCTTGTCAAAGAAATGGCGGACGGCATCACGAAATTGCACATGGTCTTCGCGGAACACGCTGCGTTGGGTCAGGTCTTGCATGGTGGTCAAAGGGTGAAAGGAAGAGAAATGAATGAGGGGCATCAGCCCTGGGGGCCGCTGCTACTGCGCAGGCCAAAACCCGCCTGCGGCGCCTCCTTGAAACGGTCCTTGAGCACGCGGCGCAGCAGCTTGCCGGTCTCCAGCCGGGGCAGGCTGGCCTCAAACACCAGGCGCTGCGGCCGCTTGACCTTGGACAGGCTGCCAGCGGCCTGCTCGACGATCGCGCGGGCCATGGCCTCGTCGGGCGAAAAGCCGGGCTTGAGTACCACGACGGCCAGGGTCTGCTCGCCAAAGTCCTCATCGGGCACGCCAACCACGGCCACCTCTTCCACGGCGGCATGCTGGGCCAGCGCGTTCTCAATCTCTTGCGGATAGAGGTTGACCCCGCCCGACAAAATCAGGTCAGCGCGCCGGTCGCTCAAAAACAGAAAGCCTTCGGCATCGACATGGCCGATGTCGCCATAGGTGGCCCAGCCGCGCGCGTCGATGGCCTCGCGCGTCTTGCGCTCGTCATTGAGGTACTGGAAAGCGCCGCCGCCCGAGAAATACACGCGGCCCACTTCGCCGACCCCCAGCTCCTGGCCGTCGTCGCCAACGATATGCAGCTGGCCGCTGATGGCCCGGCCCACCGAGCCCGGCCGTGCACGCCATTGGGCCGAGTCGATCAAGGTGGTGCCGCAGCCTTCGGAGCCGGCGTAGTACTCCAGCAAGATGTCGCCCCACCAGTCCAGCATGCCTTGCTTGACGGCCACCGGGCAGGGCGCTGCCGCATGGATCGCCACGCGGTGGCTGTCCAGCCGGTAGCGGCGCTTGACCTCATCAGGGAGCTTGAGCAGGCGCCCCAGCATCGTCGGCACCCACTGGCTGTGCGTGACCTGGTAGCGCTCGATCAGCGCCAGCGCCTGCTCGGGGTCGAAGCGGCTCATGATGATGGCCGAGCCGCCGACATCCAGGGTGCGCAGGCTGTAGCGCAAGGGCGCTGCATGGTAGAGCGGCGCGGGCGAGAGGTAGACGGCGTCTTCATCAAACCGCATGCTGCGCATCCAGGCGGCGACCTCGGGATCGCGCTGCTGCCGATAGGCCGCTGCCAGCAGCGGCTTTTTGATGCCCTTGGGCCGGCCGGTGGTGCCGCTGGAATAGAGCAGATCGCGGCCCAGCGGGCGCGTGGCCAGGTCGATCTGCGCGCCCTGGGGCACGGCGGCCAGCGCATCGGCCAGGGGCGCCACGCCGGGCGTATCGCCATCGACCGAATAGCAGGCCAGCGCCAGGCCCTGCACGGCCTCTTGCGCGGTCGGCCAGGTCTTGCTGGAGACCAGCAGCATCCGGGCGCCGCTGTCCTGGGCGATATAGGCCACCTCGGCGGCCGTCAGGTGCGTGCTGATGACGGCCGCATACAGGCCGGCCAGCCGCGCGGCCAGCACCAGCTGCACGATCTCATAGCGGTTCTCCAGCAGCACCGCGATGGTCTCTTCGGCCTGCAGCCCCTGCTGCGCCAGCCACTGCGCCATCTGCTGGGCCCCCTGCGCTATCTCGCCTGCGGTGTAGCGCCTGCCGCTGTCGGCCTGCGTCAAAACCACCCGCTCGGGCTGGGCCTGGGCCCAGCTGAAGAAGTTGTGCATCTCCTCGGTCTCCGTGGTGCACAGGAGAGCGCTGCACGCAATCACCTGTGTTACATCTTTACTCTAATTTTGAATCAGTCGTCTCGAATTTCGAGATTTCACGGACAGTATCTGGCGTTTATTCGGAAATTTACTGCGGGTAAATACCAGTAGGTATTCGGTTTTTTGAAACCTATTATTAATTTAATGATCCACAAGTCTCATTAAATGATGAAAACACCCGTCATAGTCGATGCCATCCGCAGCCCCATGGCCCGGGCCAAGCCCGATGGCGCCCTGGCCGAACTCCACCCGGTTGATCTGCTCTCCCAGGTGCTGGAGCAACTGGTGGCGCGCAACCAGTTGGACCCCGCGACCGTCGATGACGTGATCTGCGGCTGCGTCAGCCAGGCCGGCGAGCAGGCCGGCACGCCCGGGCGCCTGGCCTGGCTGGCAGCCGGCCTGCCCGCCCATGTGCCCTCGACCACCATCGACCGCAAGTGCGGCTCCAGCCAGCAGGCGGTGCACTTTGCCGCCCAGGCCATCATGTCCGGCACGCAGGACATTGTTATCGCCTGCGGTGTTGAATCGATGAGCCGCGTGCCGATGGGCAGCTCGCGCATGGGCAAGAACACCACCGGCGCGCGTTTTGACGAGCGCTATGCACCGGGCCTCGTGGGCCAGGGCGTGTCGGCCGATCTGGTGGCCGCCAAATGGGGCCTGTCGCGCAGCGATCTGGATGCCTATGCCGCCCGCTCGCACCAGCGCGCCCATGCCGCGCAAAGCAGCGGCGCGTTTGCACGCGAGATCGTGCCCATCCGCAGCCCGCTCGGCCTCGTCAGCGCCGACGAGACCATCCGCGCCAGCACCACGGCCGAGAAGCTCGCCGGCCTCAAGGCCGTGTTCGAGAACGAAGAGCTCTCGGCCCGTTTCCCGCAGATCCAGTGGAGCACCACCGCCGGCAATGCCTCGCAGATGACCGATGGCGCCAGCGCCATGCTGATCATGAGCGAGGAGCGCGCGCTGCAGCTGGGCCTGCGCCCGCGCGCCCGCTTTGTGGCCTTTGATGTTGTGGGCGACGACCCGCTCTACATGCTGACCGCCCCCATCCCGGCCACCCAGCGCGTGCTGGCCAAGGCGCGCATGCAGCTGGCCGACATTGCGCACTACGAGATCAACGAAGCCTTTGCCTCGGTGCCGCTGGCCTGGCAAAAGGAGCTGGGTGCCGACGGCGAACGCCTGAACCCGCGCGGCGGCGCCATTGCGCTGGGCCACCCGCTGGGCGCATCGGGCATCCGGCTGATGACCACGATGCTGCATGCGCTCGAAGACAGCGGCCAGCGCTATGGCCTGCAGTCGATGTGCGAGGCCGGAGGCATGGCCAACGCCACGATTATTGAGGTGCTGCGCTAAAAGCCTCACAGCCCTCCGGGCTCCATCGGATTGAACGTTTGAACTGACAAGGATTGTTGAGATGCAATTGACTAAAGGAATGACCGCCCTCGTGACCGGCGGCGTATCGGGGCTGGGCGAAGCCAGTGCCGTAGCCCTCTTGGAGCGCGGCCTGAACGTGGTGGCGGTGGACCTGAACGAAGAGCGCGGCGCGGCCATGGAAAAGCAGTACGGCGGCCAGCTCCAATTCATCAAGGCCGATGTGGCCGATGCCGAGCAGATGCAAAAGGCGGTGTCGGCCGCCCAGGCCTGGGGCCAGTTCCGTGCGCTGGTGCATTGCGCCGGCATCGGCGGCCCGGTGCGCCTGATTGAAAAAGACGGCAGCCCCGGCTCGCTGGAAAAGTACACCAACATCATCCGCATCAACCAGATCGGCACCTTCAACACCTTGCGCCTCTCGGCCGTGGCGATGGCCCAGAACGAGCCGGTCGAAGGCGAGCGCGGCGCCTGCGTGCTGACCGCCTCGGTCGCGGGCTACGAAGGCCAGATTGGCCAGATCCCCTATGCCTCGTCCAAGGCCGCCGTCATCGGCATGACCATCGTCGCCGCCCGCGATCTGGCCTCCAAGATGATCCGCGTCTGCACCATTGCGCCGGGCCTGTTCGACACCCCCATTCTCGCCAAGCTGCCCGAGAACGTGCGCCAGTCGCTGGCCGCCTCGGTCCCCAACCCGGCCCGCCTGGGCCGCCCGCCCGAGTATGCGATGACGGCGCTGCACATTCTGGAGAACCCGATGCTGAACGGCGAAACCATCCGCCTGGATGGCGCCATCCGCATGCAACCGCGTTGAGGCGCACTGCCCTGCACCCAACAGTCTGTTGAAAGGTCCCCATGTCTGGCTCTGATACCGCAGAACTCCTGGTCGAAACCCGCGGCCCGGTGCTCATCATGCAGCTCAACCGCCCCCAGGCGCGCAATGCCGCCACCCTGGAGATGGCCGAGGCGATGGCCAGCGCGCTCGATGCGCTGGACAGCCAGCCGGACCTCAGGGTCGGCATCATCACCGGCGCGGGCGGCAGCTTTTGCGCCGGCATGGACCTCAAGGGCTTTTTGCAGGGCAAGCGCCCCAGCCTGCCGGGGCGCGGCTTTTGCGGGCTGACGATGCGGCCGCCGGCCAAGCCGCTGATCGCGGCGGTGGAAGGCTATGCGCTGGCCGGCGGCTTTGAGCTGGCGCTCGCCTGCGACCTGATCGTTGCCGCGCGCGACGCCCAATTTGGCCTGCCCGAAGTCAAGCGGGGCCTGGCCGCATCGGCCGGTGGCCTGCTGCGCCTGCCCAAACGCCTGCCCTACCACGTGGCGATGGAGTGCATTCTGACGGGCGACATGTTTGGCGCCGAGCGCTTTGCCCAGCTGGGCCTGGTCAACCGTTTGACCGCGCCCGGCGGCGCACTCGATGCCGCGCTGGCACTGGCCCAGACCATTGCCGCCAACGGTCCGCTGGCAGTCGCCGCGAGCAAGCAGGTAGCCAGCCAGTCGGGTGAATGGCCGCTGGCGGAGATGTTCGACCGCCAGGCCGTCATCACCGCGCCTGTCTTCAGCTCGCAGGACGCGCGCGAAGGCGCAGCCGCCTTTGCGGAAAAACGCCCACCGGTCTGGAAAGGTGCCTGAACCCCGTCCAGCCCGGAACTCTCAGTTGCACAGCCCTAGACGCGCCACAGAAGCGCGCAGCAGGAGACAAAACCATGCCACGTACCAGCCATCCACGCCAGCCCCTGCGGGCCTTGGCGGCCCTGGCGCTGCTCGCCAGCGCGCTCAGCGCCCATGCCGAGGCCAACTGGCCCACGCGCACCATCACCTTGATCGTGCCCGGCGCCGCAGGCGGATCGACCGATATCCCGGCGCGCCTGCTGGCGCAAAAGCTGGGCCAGCGCCTGGGCCAGCCGGTGATCGTCGACAACAAGCCGGGCGCCGGGGGCAGCCTGGGCGCCAGCCTGGTCGCGCGCGCCCAGCCCGATGGCTACACCGTGCTGGTGGGCAACAGCGGCTCCAATGCCATCAACTACACGGCCTACAAAAAGCTCAGCTACAAGCCTGGCGACTTTGCACCGCTGACCGACATGATCTCGTTTGCCAACGTGCTGGTCGTGCCCGCCAAGTCGCCGATCCAGAGCCTGGATGCGCTGGTGGCGGCGGCCAAGGCGCAGCCAGGCAAGCTGTCGTTTTCGTCCGCCGGTGTGGGCCAGACCACGCACCTGATGGGCGAGCTCTTCAAGGAGCGCACGGGTACCGATGTGGTCCATATCCCCTATAAGGGATCGGCCCCCGGCACCATGGCGATCGTGACTGGCGAGACCCAGTTCATGTTCGACAACATGACCGCCTCCCTGGTCCATATCAAGGACGGCAAGCTGCGCCCGCTGGCTGTTACAGGCGACCAGCGCGAGCCCGATCTGCCCGAGGTGCCGACGATGACCGAGCTGGGCATGCGCAACTTCAACCAGGTCGGTTGGATGGGCTTCTTCGTGCCCGCCAAGACCCCGCCCGAGGTGCAGAAAAAGCTGGCCGAGAACCTGCAGGCCGTCTTGCATGACCCCGACATCATGCGCCGCTACCGCGAGCTGGGCGGGCGCCCGGGCGGCATGCCGCAAGCCGGTTTTGCCAAGTTGGTGGCCGATGACCAGCAGACCTGGGGCGCGCTGATCCAAAGCCAGCAGTTGCAGCTGGATTGAGGCGAGCTGACGATGCCTGACACCTCCACCTCCACTTCCACCGCTTCCCCACGCCCTGCGCTGCCGTTCTACTGGCCCAAAGGCGTCTCGCGCGATCTGCGCGTGCCCCGCATCACGCTGGACGACAACCTGACGGCTTCGGCCCAGCGCTACCCCGACAAGGCCGCCATCATCTACGCGGGCGCCAGCACCAGCTATGCCCAGCTGCTGGGCCAGGTGGAGGCGCTGGCCGGGTTCTTGCAGCAACGCCTGCAACTGGCACCGGGCCAGCGCGTGCTGCTGCAAAGCCAGAACTGCCCGCAGTTCGTCGTTGCCTGCTATGCCATCTTCCGCGCCGGCGGCGTGGTGGTGCCGGTGAGCGCGATGACCACCGCCACCGAGCTGCGCTACTACGCCGACAACAGCGGCGCGCGCCTGGCCATCGTCGCCCAGGAGCTGTTGGCCAGCGCCCAGCCCTGTGTGGACGAGGGCCTGCTCGATGCGGTGATCGTCCACGCTTACAGCGACGCGCTGCCCACCACGCCGCCACCTGATGCCCTGCCCGACGTGGTGACCGCGCCGCGCCAGCCGCTGCCTGCCGGCCCCTACCATGGCTTTGCCGCAGCGCTGGCGCTGCAGCTGGCGCCTGGCCCGCGTGTGGCGCAGGCGGGCATGCTCGCCACCATCCCCTATACCTCGGGCACCACCGGCCACCCCAAGGGCTGCATGCACAGCCACCATTCGGTGCTGGCGTCGCTCACCGGCTCGCGCCTGTGGCGCGGCTTCAATGACGACCTGGTGTTTCTGTCGGTCGCGCCGATGTTCCACATGCTGGGCACGCAGTACGGCATGAACATGCCCATTGCCGTGGGTGGCACCGTGGTGGTGATGCCGCGCTGGGATGCGCTGCTGGCTGCCCGGCTGATCGAGCGCCACCAGGTCACCGCCTGGACCGCGCCGCCCAGCATGGTGATCGACCTGTTCAGCCAAGCCGCTGCCCATGGGCTGGACCTGTCGAGCCTGGCCATGCTGGCCGGCGGCGGCGCGGCCATGCCCGAGGCCGTCTCGCAGATGCTGGCCGAGCGCTATGGCCTGCACTACAGCGAGGGCTATGGCCTGACCGAGACCGCCGCTTTCTTGCATGCCAACCCGCCGGGCCACACCAAGCGCCAGTGCCTGGGCGTGCCCACCCAGGGCGTGCATTCGATGGTCGTTGACCCCGAGACCCTGCAAGAGCTGCCCGCTGGCGAAGTGGGCGAGCTGGTCTCTAGCGGCGCGCAGGTGATGCAGGGCTACTGGCGCAATGACGAGGCCAACCGCGAGGCCTTTTTCGAGCGCCATGGCCGGCGCTACTTTCGCACTGGCGACCTGGCCTCGGTGGACGCGGACGGTTATTACTTCATGCGCGACCGCTTGAAACGCATGATCAATGCCAATGGCTACAAGGTCTGGCCCGCCGAGGTCGAGAACATGCTCTACAGCCACCCGGCCGTGCTCGAAGCCTGCGTGATCGCCGTGCCCGATGCCAAACGCGGCGAATCGGTCAAGGCCCTGGTGGTGCTACGCCCCGGCGCGCAGGCCTCGGCGGACGAGATCATCGGCTGGAGCCGCGCACAGATGGCCGCCTACAAGGTGCCGCGCGCGGTGGACTTTCTCGCCGCGCTGCCCAAATCCGCCACCGGCAAGATCCAGTGGCGCGCACTGCAGGAGGCGGCGCAGCAAGCCGCCGCCCCCTCCCATTCTTTGCATACGGAACACCCATGAGCTCTTTCTCCTTTCGCCACCAGCATGTGTTTGTCTCAGGCGGCAGCAGTGGCATCAACCTCGGCATTGCCAAGGCCTTCGCCCGCGCGGGCGCGCATGTCGTGGTCATGAGCCGCTCGGCCGACAAGGTGGCCCAGGCCGCCGCCGAGCTGGAGGCGCTGGGCGCCCAGGCCCTGGGCCTGAGCGCCGATGTGCGCGACCCAGCCGCCGTGCAGGCCGCGCTGGAACAGGCCCATGCCCGCTTTGGCCCCATCGATGTGCTGGTCTCGGGCGCGGCGGGCAACTTCATTGCGCCGGCCAAGGACCTGTCGCCCAACGGCTTCAAGACCGTTGTCGACATCGACCTCAATGGCAGCTTCCATGTGCTGCGCCTGGCCTACCCGATGCTGCGCAAGCCCGGCGCCAGCGTCATCAACATCTCGGCGCCGCAAGGCGTGAACCCGACGATGTACCAGGTGCATGCCTGCGCGGCCAAGGCCGGCATCGACATGATGACCAAGGTGCTGGCACTGGAATGGGGCGAGGACGGCATCCGCGTCAACAGCATCTCGCCCGGCCCCATCGGTGATACCGAGGGCATGCGGCGCCTGGCGCCCACCGCCGATGCGCTCGAGCGCGCCGTCTCCACGGTGCCGCTGCTGCGCATGGGCAGCACCGATGACGTCGCCCACATGGCGCTGTTCCTGTCGTCCGCGCTGGCCAGCTATGTGACCGGCGCCATCATCCCGGTCGATGGCGGCGCCGCGCTGCGTGGCGGGCGTGACATGCGCGCCTCGTACGTGCCCCGGAGCGCCGCATGAGCCGCCACTACGAACGCATCATTTTTGAGCGCCAGGACGGCGTGGCCACCTTGCGCTTCAACTACCCGGCCAAGCGCAACGCCTTTGACCCGCAGATGCGCGAGGAGATGGCCGAGGTGGTGCGCCTGGTGCAGACCGATGCCAGCCTGCGCGCGCTGGTGCTGACCGGCGTGGGCGAGCACTTTTGCTCGGGCGGCGACCTGGGCAATATTGCAGCATCTGGCCTGGACAATGCCGGCTGGCGCGCGCGGCTGTCCAGCCTGCACCACTGGCTCAAGGACCTGATGCTGCTGGACAAACCGGTGATTGCCGCGGTGGACGGCGCCGCCTATGGTGCGGGCTTTAGCCTGGCCTTGGCGGCGGACTTCATCATTGCGTCCGACCGGGCGCGCTTTGCGATGTCGTTTATCCGCGTCGGCGTGGTGCCCGATTGCGCGGCCTTCTACACCTTGCCGCGCGTCGTGGGCGTGCAGCGCGCGCGGGAGCTGATGCTCTCGGGCCGCGAGGTCTCGGCGCAAGAGGCCTTGCAGCTGGGCATTGCCAGCGAGCTGGTCGCCCCCGGGCAGCTGCAGGCACGGGCCCAGGCGATTGCGCACTGCTTTGTGGACGCATCGCCGGTGGCGCTGAGCTTGATCAAACGCTCGCTCGCGATGGCGGCGAACGACTTGCCCGCGCTGCTGGAGCAAGAGGCGAACGCCCAAGCGCTGGCCATGGGTACGGCCCAGCACCGCGAGGCCGTGCAGGCCTTTTTGAACAAGCAGCCTGCGCCCTTCCAGTGGCCTGCGCGAAGCTGAAAAAGCCCGCTTATTCGTTGCTGGCGCTGCCGCGCGTTTTGGGCGGCTCCATCGCATTGCGGCGGCTCATCCCTGCCCGCCCGGCCTTGCTCCAGTCATAGTGCTCGCCATCGGGCGTGCGGCCGTCTTCAACGGCGGCCACCCCTATTTGCCCGACCATGTCGCGCAGCTCGGACGACATCACCACATGCGCATGGCGCGGGTCGGCACGCAGGCGCTGGCATTGCGCCAGCGCCTCGCTCATCTGCTTGTCGCTATAGGCCAGGCACTGCGGCTGCCAGTCGGGCGGCACGCCCTCGGCATCCTCGGCCTTGTTGCGCAGGTAAAAAACCACGATGCCCATCGGCAGGTCCCTTCATCGGTGCCCAGCCAGACCTTGTCTGGGCAGCGCATTGTCGCACCTGGGAAGCTTAGCGGCGCCAGGCGGCGCTGGCATCGCCTGCAGCCACCAACGCCAGCACGGCCTCGGTATGCGCGCCAGCGGCACACATCTCGGGGGTGTCATAGGCCTGGCCGTCAAAGCGCGGTGCGGGCGCTGCCTGCAAAACACCACCTTGCTCGTGGTACACACCACGCGCCTGCATATGCGGGTGGCCAGCGGCCTCCAAGGGGCTCAATACAGCGCCAAAGCAGACATCGCTGCCCTCGAACACCTGCTGCCAGTGCGCGCGCGGCTCGGTGATGAACAGCGCCTGCAGGCGCGCACGGCGGCGCGGCCACAGCGCCTTGTCCCATTGCGACTGGGGCGCGGCAAAGTCTGGGTCATCGGCCAGGCCCAAGGTCTGCAGCAGCAGCGCATAGAACTGCGGCTCGATGCTGCCAATGGTGATGTGCTGGCCATCGGCGCAGACATAGGTCTCGTAGAACGGCGCGCTGTCATGGATGCTCTGGCCGCGCACATCAGCCACGATGCCGCGCTGGCGGGCGCTGAGCGCCAGGTTCAGCATATGGGCGGCGCCATCGACAATCGCGGCATCCACCACGCAGCCCTTGCCGCTGCTGCGCGCCTGGATCACACCGGCGAGCAGGCCGGTCATCAGGTAGAGCGCGCCGCCGCCGATATCGCCCACCATCGCAAACGACGACACGGGCCGCGCATCGGCCGGGCTGCAGCCCCAGAGCGCACCTGAGACCGCTGCGTAATTGTTGTCATGGCCGGCGCGCGGGGCCAGCGGGCCGCTCTGGCCCCAGCCGGTCATGCGGCCATAGACGAGGGCCGGATTGATGGCATGGCACTCGGCCGGGCCCAGGCCCAGGCGCTCCATCACGCCGGGGCGCATGCCTTCGATCAGCACATCGGCCCCTTGCACCAGGGCCAGCACCAGGGCCTTGCCCTCGGGGCTTTTCAGGTCGGCAAACACCGAGCGCTTGCCCCGGTTGAGCAGGTTGCCCGTCGGCGCTGCGCCCTTTTCCTCGCGCACGATGGAGATCACATCGGCGCCCAGGTCGGCCAGGTGCATCGCGCAAAACGGGCCCGGTCCCAGGCCACCAATCTCCAGCACCTTGATGCCGTCCAATACTTTCATGCTTGTCTCCTGTGGTTGTTGTTTGCGTTGCGCCTTCAGGTCCGGCCAGGTAGATCTGGCCGGGCAGGCCCCGCCGGGTAAGGTCAGGATAGGCTGGAAGTACCAATCAGCCCTTCGAGCGAGCGCACCAGGGTCACCAGGCGCGGGCCGATGTCGGTCTCCAGCTCGCGGCTCTTGGGGTTGTAGGTGGGGACCGAGGCGCCAAACACCCAGCGCTCGCCATCGATGGGCTGCGACAGCGGCACGGCGATCGACAGAATCTCGCGGTGCAGATCGCCATGGCTGCGGCAAAAGCCGTGAAGGGCCAGGTCCTGGCGCGCATCGTCCAGGCGCTCGCGCAGCAGCGCAGCACGCTCGGGCGCGCGGCCATCCAATTCGTCCAGATAGGCCTGGCGCTCGGCTTCGCTCTGGCCCAGCAGGTAGGCGCGGCCCGTCGCTGTGCGCACCAAGGAGACGGCCACGCCGATCTCGGGCGTGAAGACCTTGTTGTCCATGCCATTGGCCAGCTCGGCCAGCACCAGGCGCCGGCCCTCACCGACGGCCAGCTGGATCTGGCCGCCCATGTAGTTGGCCAGCTCCTGCATCTGCGGGCGGGCAAACTGGCGTACCGTCATGCGCGATAGCAGCGGCGAGGCCAGGTTCAGCACTCCTATGCCCAGCACGTATTTGGACAGGCGCTCCGAATAGCGCAGCAGGCCCAGCTCGCACAGGGTCTCGGTCAGGCGGAACAAGGTCGGTTTGGGCAAACCCGTCAGGTCCATCAGCTCTTTGCCACTGAGTTCTTGCTGCTTGTTGTTAAAGCACTGCAAAATACTGACGCCGCGCACCAAGGCGCTGACCAGTTTTCCATCCGCTTCAGAATTCATATTTCAGTATATAAGTTACTTATTACGAGACTAATGTCTCAATTTATGAAATTCTAATCGGGAATGATCCGCTATGGGCAGCTTGCATGCTCGCTTGCTGCCCCCAGCCGCCTACGTGGCGGTTATCTGCAACACTCCCACCGATGAGCCTGAACCAATACGGCATGCCCTCACGCGTGCCCGCCATTGCCGAAATTGGCCGCCTGCTGGCCGGGCAGCAGCTGTCTGCCGCAGAGCAGCAGCGGGCGCTGGACCTGCTGGTGCAAGACCATGCCGATCTGGACGAGGTCGAAAGCCAGGCCGCCCTCTGGGCCATCGCCCAGCTGGGGCGCAGCGAGGCTGCATGCGCAGCGCTTCTGGCCTGCGCCGACATCTGGCTGAACAGCGCCGAGCTGGCCGCCTCGTTTTTGGATGGCTATACCCAGGTCTGCGGCAACACCATCGCGCCCGCTGCAGCGCCGGCCTTTGCCCAGCTGCAGCAACTGGCGCAGCACGACCCTGAACTGGCCGCCCGCCTGCCTCTGTTTGAGAAAGCCCCTTGATGTCCCTGCTGACCACCACCGCCTTGTTTGTGCTGACGGCAATTGCCGAGATCGTGGGCTGCTACCTGCCCTATCTCTGGCTCAAGGACAAGGCGCCGGTCTGGGTGCTGCTGCCCGCGGCGCTGGCGCTGCTGGCCTTTGTCTGGCTGCTGAGCCTGCACCCGACCGCATCGGGCCGGGTCTATGCCGCGTATGGCGGGGTCTATGTGACGACGGCAATTGCCTGGCTGTGGCTGGTCGATGGCATCCGCCCCAGCAGCTGGGATATCGCCGGCGTGCTGCTGTGCCTGGCCGGCATGGGTGTGATCATGCTGGGCGCGGCGCAGCGTTAAACCTGCGCCTGCCTGGTTTTAGCCTTGGTTGGCAGCGCGGCGCGCCTGCACCGCTTGCGCCAGCTGGGCCAGCACCGGCACGGTCTGCTCCATGCTGATGCAGGCATCGGTGAGCGAGACACCATAGGCGAGCGGCTGGCCTTCTACGATGTCCTGCCGGCCTTCGTGGATATGGCTCTCGATCATCACGCCGGTGATGCGGCGGTCGCCCCCTGCCACCTGCTGGGCCACATCGGCGGCCACCTCGATCTGGCGGCGGTGCTGCTTGCTGCTGTTGGCATGCGACAGGTCGATCATCACCTGCTCGCGCAGGCCACCCTTGGCCAGCACCTCGCAGGCGGCCTGCACATCGGCCGCGCTGTAGTTGGGCTGCTTGCCGCCGCGCAGGATGATGTGGCAGTCCTGGTTGCCCCGGGTCTCGAAGATGGCGCTCTGACCCATCTTGGTCATGCCCATGAAGGCATGCTCGGACTGCGCCGCCAAAATCGCGTCGCTCGCCACCTTGACGCCGCCATCGGTGCCGTTCTTGAAGCCCACCGGGCAGGACAGGCCGCTGGCCAGCTGGCGGTGGCTCTGGCTTTCGGTGGTGCGCGCGCCAATGGCGCCCCAGCTGACCAGGTCGCTGATGAACTGCGGCGAGAGCAGGTCCAAAAACTCGGTGCCGGCTGGCAGGCCCAGCGCCAGAATATCGAGCAGCAGGCGGCGCGCCAGCTCCAGCCCCTCGTTGACGGCAAAGCTGCCATCGAGGTGCGGGTCGTTGATATAGCCCTTCCAGCCCACCGTCGTGCGCGGCTTCTCGAAGTACACGCGCATCACCACCAGCAGGTCATCCTTCAAAGCCTCGGCCTGCACCTTGAGCTGGCGGGCATAGTCCATTGCCAGGTCATGGTCGTGGATGGAGCAAGGGCCCACCACGACGACCAGGCGGTCGTCCTGCCCGTGCAGGATCTTGGAGATGGCCGCGCGGCTCGATTCCACCAGCTGGTAGGCCTCGTCGGTGATCGGCAGCCACTCCTCGAGCAAGGCGGGCGTGATCAGCGGCCGCACCACCTTGATGCGGGTGTCATCGATGCGGGTCTTGTCAACCGTGGAAAGCCGGGACGGGGACTTGCGAGGCACGGTGCCTGCAGCGGTAGAGGAATCGGTCATCCCGCTATTGTCGCAGGGCCTGCAAACACGTTCACGGGCCTAAGGCATCCCCGCTGCAGCCACCCGCAGGCCATTAGGAAGAGGACAGCTTCATCAGTACCAAACCGCTGACAATCAGCAAGGCCGCCACGACGCGCATCGGTGTCAGCGCCTCGCCCAGCACGGTGATGCCCACGATAAAGGCACCTACGGCACCAATGCCCGTCCAGATCGTATAGGCCGTGCCCAGCGGCAGGCTGCGCATCGCGACCGACAGCAGACCAAAGCTGGCAATCATTGCCACCAGCGTGATTGCGCTGTATTTGATATTGGTAAAACCATGGGACTGCTTCATCGTGAACGCCCACACCACTTCCAGCACACCGGCAACCAGCAAATACACCCAGGCCATATCGAACTCCTTGAACAAAGGGAAATTTGGAATGGCCAGGCCGTCCTGGCGGTGGTGCGCGCCGCTGCTGCAGCGCCATGCAGGGCCGTCCCTGCGCAATGGGTCCCATGATAGCGGCGCGCGCCCAGACCGGCCGCACAGGCCGCGCATCGCCCGCCAGGCCATGGGTGGTTGGGGCGCAACAGTTGAAGCCGCGCCCGCCCTGTGCTGGCGCGGGCGCTCAGGCCAGCGCTTGGGCCTCGGCAGGCTCCATCTGCAGCAAGTTGCCCACGGTGGCGCCGTAGTAGGTGGCCACTCGTTTGCGCTGCTTGAGCACCGCCTTGTCCTTGCTCACCAGCAAGGCCTGGTGCTGGCTGGCCAGGTCCAGAAAATGCTGGTCGTCCGGATCGGTGCAGCTAAAGCGAATCTTGGGCGCGGCATCGACATACTGCACTGCGGCATCAAAGGCGGCCATTACGCCCTCGGGCGTCTTGCCGTAGTAGCTCACGCGCGGAGCGATCTGGCTGTAGTGCAGCACGCGTTCGAGCTCGATGCGCTGGGCCTCGTCGGCAATCCAGCGCAGCGCGCCCTGGGCCACCAGCGTGCGGATCGGCGGGATATGCGGGTCATCGAAGATCAGCATGTCGAGCACCACATTGGTGTCCAGCACCACCGGCCGGGGAAGCGGTCCGGTGTAACCTTCATTGCACGTTGGCCACTTGAGCACCACCTTCATGGTTGACCGCCTGGCGCGGGCTGCTCTCCCCGGGGCTTGAGCGCCCCCTTGATCATGTCAAAGCGGAACAAGCGGCACTCGATCGGGCCATTCCACATGGGGGTGCGGCGCGATTCCTTCAGGCGCATCTTGCCGGGCAGCTTCAGATCGGGGGTCAGCAGCCAGGCGCTCCAGCCGCTGTAGTTCTTTTTCCAGTGGCTGGCCAGCTGGGTGAAGAACTCGCCGCCATCTTCGGTCTGCGCCGTCTCGCGCCCTGCGCGCTCGACATGGCCCATGCGCTCGGCCGCATTGCGGCCGGCAGCGCCCGCCGCCGCGATACGCTCGCCATACGGCGGGTTGAGCAGCATCATGCCGGGCTGCTCGCAGGGGGGCATGCGCTGCAGCGCATCGCCGCCGCGCAGCTCGATGGTCTCGGCCACACCGGCGCGCTCGGCATTGCGCTGGGCAAAATCGACCATCCGGAACGAGATGTCCGAGCCATAGATGCCCACCGGGCTCTGGGGCAGGATCTGGCGCTCGGCCTCATCGAGCATCGCCTCCCAGACATGGCGCTGGAAAGGCACGAGCTTTTCAAACGCAAAGCGGCGCAGGATACCGGCCGGGATCTTGCGCGCGATCTGGGCCGCTTCGATCAGCACCGTGCCGCTGCCACAGCAGGGGTCGTAGAGCGGCTGCGGGTCGTCGCCGTGCGGGTCCCAGCCGCTCGCGGCAATCATCGCCGCGGCCAGCGTTTCCTTGAGTGGCGCATCGCCCTTGTCCTCGCGCCAGCCGCGCTTGAACAGCGCCTCGCCCGAAGTATCGATATAGATGGTGGCGCCATCGGTGGTCAGGTGCAGGTGCACGCGCACATCGGGGTGGTGCGTCTCCACGCTGGGGCGCACGCCGTGGCGGCGCTCGCGGAAGCGGTCGGCAATCGCATCCTTGACGCGCAGCGCGGCAAAGTTCAGGCTGGTCAGCGGGCTGTGCTGGGAGGTGACCTCGATCTTGAAGGTCTCCTTGGGCGAAAACCAGATCTCCCAGGCCACCTCGCTGGCGGCACGGTAGAGGTCGTTCTCGTTGCGGTACATGCTGTGCGAGAGCTCGACCAGCACGCGCTGGGCCAGGCGGCTGTGCAGGTTCAGCAGCAGCGCATCGCGCCACATGCCGCGCAGCATGACGCCGCCGCGCGCCACCAGGAGGTCCTGGCCGCTGGCGCCGGTGATGGCATGGACTTCGTCCGCCAAAAGGCCCTCGACGCCGGCGGCGCAGGGCAAAAACAAATGCAGTTGGTTCATAAGCAGGGGGGCAAGCATACGCGCTTGCCCCATTGTCTGCCAAGCGCACGGGAATGTGGACTGTGCCAGTGGCATTCGGCAGCCCGGCTCCTATAGCGCAGCGGTAACGGGTGGCTGGCTGCTATAGTCTGGCCCCAGAGCGGGCCGCAGCCCTCGGTGCAGCCGCCCTTCCCCTCCATCACTCAGAGAGAATGCGGATGCCCTACCTCGGAGCTGGCGTACACGTCATCATTGCGCTGTTTTTTGCGGTCCACGCCGTGCGCAGCGGCCAGAACAACTACTGGCTGTTTGTGCTGCTGGCCTTCCCCTTCCTGGGCAGCGTGGTGTATTTCTTTGCCATCTACCTGCCCAATTCGCGCCTGCAGCGCCATGCCCGCAGCCTGGCGAGCAACGCCGTCAAGGCGCTGGACCCGACCCGCGAGGTGCGCGAAGCCCAGGCCGCCTACGACTACAGCCCCACCGCGCAGAACCAGATCCGCCTGGCCCAGGCCCTGCTGGCCAATGGCCAGGCCGAGCAGGCCTTTGGCCACTTTGAGGCCAGCATGAAGGGTCCGTTTGCCAACGACCTCGATATCCGCTGGGGCGCTGCGCAAGCGGCCTACCAGGCCGGCCATCCGCAGCAGGCGCTGCAGCAGCTGCGCGTGATTGCCCAGGCGGATGTGCACTTCCGCGCCGAGGCCGTGGGCCTGCTGGTGGCCAAGGCCTACGCCCAGCTGGGCGACCAGGAGATGGCGCGCAAGAGCTTTGACTTTGTGCGCCAGCACTCGGGCAGCTTCGATGTGATGGCCGAGTACGCGATCTGGGCTGCGGGCCAGGGCGACTGGCAGACGGCCAATGGCCTGCAGGCCGAGCTGAACAAGGCGATGACGCACTGGAGCGGCCAGCAGCGCCAGCTCAACCGCGAGATGCTGCAGCGCCTGAAAACCGCCTTTGCCGCCCAGCCCAGGTAAGCCCACCTGGCTTGCCATTGACCAAACCGCAATAGGCCTGCTGCCAGCAGGCCATCCCACCGCCCCGCAGCCCTTGCCGCGCGCCAGTTTGCGCTTGCGCAGACAGCCGCCACAGCACAGTCGCTAAAATCGCTGTCTATGGCAAAAATCATCGTTCTGGCCCTGGTGCTGCTTTTCACTGGCTGCGGCCTCTACATGCACCTGCGTGGCAAGGTGCGGCACAAGCTGCTGCGCCAGCTGTTTGACCACTCCACGTTCACGGCGCCATTCAATGTGTTCATGCTGATGTTCAGCAAGGTACCGCGCACGCCCTACCTGCCCACCAGCACCTTCCCCGACCTGGCCCCGCTGCAGGCCCACTGGCGCGAGATCCGCGAAGAGGCCATCGGCCTGCACCAGGCCATGCAGATCAAGGCCGCAGCCAACAACGACGACGCGGGCTTCAACTCTTTCTTCAAGACCGGCTGGAAGCGCTTCTACTTGAAGTGGTACGGCCAGGCCCACCCGTCTGCGATGGAGCTGTGCCCCAAGACCACGGCGCTGGTGCAGTCCATCCCCGGCATCAAGGCGGCCATGTTTGCCGAGCTGCCGCCCGGCGCCAAGCTCAACCTGCACCGCGACCCCTATGCGGGCTCGCTGCGCTACCACCTCGCTGTGCTGGCGCCCAATGATGACCGCTGCATGATCGAGGTCGATGGCACGCCCTACAGCTGGCGCGAGGGCGAAGGCGTGATCTTTGACGAGACCTTCATGCACTGGGCCGAGAACCGGTCCGAAGGCAACCGCATCGTGCTGTTCTGCGATGTCGAGCGCCCGATGACCAATGGCTTTGCGCAGTGGCTCAACCGCTGGCTGGGCACGCATGTGGTCGCTGCCGCCAGCTCGCCCAACAACGAAGGCGATCCGCGTGGCTTCATCAGCCGCATCTTCAAGATCTCGTTCTACATGGGCCAGTACCGCCGCCGCTTCAAGGCCTGGAACAAGACGGCCTACAAGCTCACCAAGTTTGGCCTGATGCTGGCCGTGCTGGCCTTGTTCATCTGGTGGCTGTGGCCAAAGTAAAGCGGCTCCGTCTCAAAGCAAAACCGCAGTGCCTAACGCAACTGCGGTTTTTTTATGGGCCCTGGCTGCTTGCGCTTACAGCGCCTTGCGCAGGCTGGCCGGCGGGATGCGCATCGCCTCGCGGTACTTGGCCACCGTGCGGCGCGCGCATTCAATGCCCTGGGCCTGCAGCAGATCGGCGATTTTTGCATCCGACAGCGGCTTTTTCGCGCTTTCCTCGTCCAGCAGCTGCTTGATCAGCGCCTTGACCGCCGTGCTCGACGCACTGCCGCCGGTCTCGGTGCCCAGGCCCGAGCCAAAGAAGTACTTGAGCTCGAACGTGCCCTGCGGCGTGGCCATGTACTTGGCCGTGGTCACGCGGCTGATGGTGGACTCGTGCAGGCCCAGCTCATCGGCAATCTCGCGCAGCACCATGGGGCGCATCGCCAGCTCGCCATGGACAAAGAAATTGCGCTGGCGCTCGACGATGGCCTGCGAGACGCGCAAGATGGTGTCAAAGCGCTGCTGGATGTTCTTGATGAACCAGCGCGCCTCCTGCAGCCGCTGCTGCAGCGCGCCATGGCCTTCGCTGCCCTTGTGGCTGCGCAAGGCATTGGCGTAGACATCCTGCACGCGCAGGCGCGGCATCACCTCGGCATTGAGCTGCACGCTGAAACCGGGCACCGGCAGGCCGCGCTCATTGCTGAGTCGCACGATGACATCGGGGATGATGGTGTTGCGGTCCACATCGGCATAGGGCCGGCCGGGGCGGGGCTCGAGCTTGGCGATCAGCGCCAGCGCGCTGCGCACCGCGGCATCACTGCATCCGGTCAGTTGCACCAGCTTGCGCACATCACGGCGCGCCAGCAGCTCCAGCGATTCCTGGCAGACCAGCAAAGCGGTCTCCAGCGCCAGCGCATCGGCCTCGGGCGTGTCCGAGCCCTCTTCATCCAACAGGCGCTGCTGGGCCTTGATCTGCAGCTGCATGCATTCGGACAGGTTGCGCGCGCCCACGCCAATCGGCTCCAGGCTTTGCAGCAAGCGCAGCGCCACAGTCAGGTGGTGCAGCAGCACTTCGTAGCGCTCGGGGTCACTGGCGTCGCCAAAGCTTTGCGCGAGCTCGGCCAGCGTTTCTTCGAGGTAGCCGTCGTCGTTCAGTGATTCAATCAGAAAGTAGAGCGCGGCCCGGTCTTCCTGGCACAGGCGCAGCGACAAGGCCTGGCGGTGCAGCACATCCTGCAGGCTCAGGTGCTCGCTGCGCCGGTCGGACATCGGCGTCTCGTCGTCGTCATCGCTGGCGCTGGAGCGCGCGGGCAGATCGCCACCCCACTCTTCCCAGTCCGATGCCGAATCGCCGGCAGCGGCCTCGGCATCGACGCCGGTTTCCTTGCCCGCGCCAAAATCCAGCGGCTGGTCGGAGGTTCCGGGCTCGAAATCGCTACTGTTGTTGGTGTCGGTGCTGGCAGCAGTATCGGCACCCTTGTCGGCTGCGTCTGCAGCGTCTGCAGCTTCGGCAGATTCAGCGGCTTCTTTACCGGCTTCAGCCTCGGGGGCCTCATCGCCCTCGCGCTCCAGAAACGGGTTTTCGTCGAGCATCTGCTCGACTTCCTGCGTCAGTTCCTGCGTGGACAGCTGCAGCAGGCGAATCGACTGCTGCAGCTGGGGGGTCAGGGTCAGGTTCTGCGATACGCGCAGCGACAGCGACGGCATCATGGCTGCGCCTCCCCACGGGCTGGGGCAGCTGGCAACGGATCAGCCCTGCCGGCCCCGCAGCGCGGGACGGCATCTTGGCTGGCACGCCCGCCAAGGCGTGCGGTGTCACATACGGAAATGTTCACCCAGATACACCCTCCGGACCTCTGCGTTCTCCACAATCTCTTGCGGCGTCCCGGCGGCCAGCACCTTGCCATCGCTGATGATGCAGGCATGGTCACAGATACCCAGGGTTTCGCGCACATTGTGGTCGGTGATCAGCACGCCAATGCCGCGCTCCTTGAGAAAGGCGACAATGCGCTGGATCTCGATCACGGCGATGGGGTCGATGCCGGCGAAAGGCTCGTCGAGCAGGATGAAACGGGGCTGGGTGGCCAGCGCACGGGCGATCTCGACCCGGCGGCGCTCGCCGCCGGACAGCGCGACTGACGGTGATTCGCGCAGGTGCTCGACCCGCAGCTCCTGCAGCAGCGCGGTGAGCTGGCGCTCGACCTCGGCGCGCGAGAGCGGCTTGCCATGCTCATCTTTTTGCAGCTCCAGCACGGCGCGCACATTGTCCTGCACGCTGAGCTTGCGAAAGATCGAGGCTTCCTGCGGCAGGTAGGACAGGCCCAGCTGCGAGCGCTGGTGGATCGGCATATTGGCCACCGACTGCCCATCGATGCGGATATCCCCGCCATCGCTGCGTACCAGGCCCACGATCATGTAGAACGAGGTGGTCTTGCCCGCGCCATTGGGGCCTAGCAAACCCACCACTTCGCCCTTGCGCACCGACAGCGACACGTCCTTGACCACCTTGCGGCTGCCATAGGATTTCTCCAGGTGCAAGACCTCCAGCTGGCTGCGGTGGTCGCTGTTGGCGACCCGGGCGTTGACGGAAATGGTCGACGAGTTTTCTGCCACGGTCACTTGGCTCCGTCGTTCAGTTGGGTGCTGGGGCGCAATGGCGTCTTGTCATCGGCAGCGGGCTTGGCCGGGGCGCTGGCCTTGTCGTCCGCCTTGCCATCGGCCTTGGGCGTCAGGATCACACGGACGCGGTCCTTCTTGGGCGCACCGGGCTTGGGATCGGCCGCCGCCTGGGCGCCCTTTTGGCCGGAGACCGTGAAGGTATCGCTCAGATTGTTGTAGACGATCAGCGGGCCACTGACCTGGTCGGTCAACGTGGTCTCGCGGTAACGGCGCAACTCGCCGCGGCGCTCAAAGTGCACGGTGTCATCGCGGCCGTTATAGGTGATGACCTCGCCTTCGCCTTCGACGAACTCGTCAGGCGCGCCTGGGGCCGAGTCACGCTTTTGGCGGAAGAATGCGAGCTTGCCCGGCGCAGCAGTCACCACGCCGTGCTGGAAGCCGTCGCGGTCCTGGCTCACGGTCAGCTGCGCGCCACGGATGATGATGGTGCCCTTGGTCACCACCACATTGCCCGTGAAGACACTGGTCTGCTTGAGTTCATCGTGGCGGCCATCGTCCGCCTCGATGTTCATGGGTTTGGTGCGGTCTGCACGCTCGGCGTGCGACAGCAGCGGCACGGCCAGGGCCACTGCCACCAACAAAGAGTTAAAAATACGGTGTCTCATAAGGCATGAATCTTGCTCTGCCCCATTGTAGCCATGCTGGAGCGTTAGGCCGTTTCTGGCACAAAAAAGCCCGCGTGTGAACTGACCCCAAGAAGTTGGACAGTTGGAAGCTAGGGACTGAAGGCCTGAATCCGGTATTGCACCGGACTCAGGCCTTTTAGTTTTAGCTTGATGCGTTGGTGATTGTAGTAATGGATGTAGTGGTGAAGACCTTCTTGAAGCTGCGCCACACTGCTGAACTTGTTGAGGTGGAAGAACTCGGACTTCAAGGTTCCGAAGAAGCTCTCCATCGCTGCGTTATCCAAGCAATTGCCCCGACGTGACATGCTTTGCACCAGGCCATGATCGGCCAGCAAGCGGCGATAGGCACGACTTTGGTACTGCCAGCCCTGGTCGGAATGCAGCAATGGTTTTTCCTCCCTGCCCAGCTTGCCTAGCGCCTTGCGCAACATGTCACCCACCATCTTCAAGCGCGGTTGCGTATTCATCTGATAGCTCACCACCTCGCCATTGAATAGATCCATGACAGGCGACAGGTATAGCTTTTTACCCAAGACGTTGAACTCTGTCACGTCCGTCACCCATTTCTGGTTAGGCTGCTCGGCCATGAACTGGCGCTGCAACACATTGGCCACGTCCGCGTGCTGCCCGGCGCGATAGGAGCGATATTTCTTGGGCCGAACCAGGGACTTCATCCCCATTACCTGCATCAGGCGCTGCACGCTCTTGTGGTTCACATGACAGCCATTGCGCTTGAGTTCAAGCGCAATACGCCGATAGCCATAGCGTCCTTTGTGAAGCTCGTAGACAGATCGGATCTGAGCCTTGAGCTCAGCGTATTTGTCGCCTCTCCTGTGCACTTGAGCCTGGTAATAGAAGGTGCTGCGCGCCAGCTTACCTGCCCGCAGCAAGTCCTTGAGGTCGTGATCTGGCCTTAGCTCAAGCACTATCCGCGCTTTTTCTGCGCAGCTTGTTTTTTCGCCTGAACCAAGGCCTCCAATTTTTTTAGGTACGCCACCTCCGCGCGCAGGTACTTCACCTCTTTGAGCAAATCTGCGTGCGAACGCGTGTCGTCCGCAGACATAACTGCTTGTGCCTGTGCGGGCTTGGCTGTGGGTGGGTTTGGCATCTTCTTGGAGCGTCCTCTTGGCCGGGGTGCAAGTGCTTGCGGCCCACCGTCGTGATATTGCAGCTCCCAGGCGCTGATGACACCCGTGCCACCCCGGATATCAAACAAGGTAATCGTCTCTCGTGCAGACAGATCATCTCGCCACATCCGCTGCAACACTGCCAGTTTGAAGTCAGCGCTGTAGCGACTGAACTTCTTGCGCAACCCTGATAGGCCATGCTGCTGGTAGCTCTTTACCCAACGTCGCACTGTCGCTTGGTCGAGACCGTGAGCATGGGCCAGTGCTCTGAACCCATGCTGCCCCTGCACGTAGCCCTGGACAACTTCCAGCTTGTAACTCTCGTCGTACTTCGCCATGAAAAACACCCCAAAGGTTGGATTGATGTCCAACTTTTGGGGTGCAGTTCAGTGCGCGGGCTCTGTCTCAAGCGTTGGGGAATCCGCTCAGCCTTGTGCAGCCAGGAACTCTACCACTTGCAGCACGTTGCTCATCGAGCCGGCACGGGTTCCGTCGGTGTAGTACTTGCCCGCCACGCCCAGCGATGGAACGCCTTCGACGCCGTACGACTCTTGCAGCTGGGTGGCCTTGCGCACCTGGCCTGCGACGCTGAACGAGTTGTAGGCTTCCTTGAACTTGGCCAGGTCCACGCCGTTCTTGTCCATCCAGGCGAAGATCTCGTCGTCCTTGTTCAGGCGCTGGCGCTCGACGTGGATCGCACGGAAAACCTTGACATGTACGTCAGGGATCAGGCCCATCGACTCCAGCGCAAAGTAGATCTTTTGCTGCGGCACAAAGGTGTTGTTGAAGGCCACAGGCACGCGGCGGATCTGCAGGTTCTTGGGGGCAGTCTTGGCCCAGGCTTCAAACTGCGGCTCGAAGGCATTGCAGTGGGGGCAGCTGTACCAGAAGAATTCGATCACCTCGACCTTGCCAGCGGGCGCATCGGGGGTGACGGGCTTGGCCAGCTTCAGGTAGTCCTTGCCTTCCTTGAACTTGGCCTGTGCGTTGGCGCCGGTGGCAAAAGGCAGGCTCAGCGCCGAGGCGGCAGTAGCGGAAGCCGCCAAAGTGGAAAACTCACGACGTTTCATGTTTTGTTAACTCCAGTGACAAGTTGCGGTTAGGAGTGCCCTGCACCGCCAAAAGTTCAACGCTGCACGCGGACGATTTGCGCATCCACGCCGGCGCCATCGAGCTTGCCTTTGAGGCCATCGGCATCATCGCGCTTGTTGAAGGGGCCCACGCGCACCCGGTATACGGTGCGGCCATTGACTTCGCGCTCGCTCACGCGCGCTTCCCAGCCCATCATCGCCAGCTTGGCGCGCTGTGCATCGCCATCGGACTGGCTGCGGAAAGCACCGGCCTGCACGAAGTACTGGAAGCCGTCGGTGCCATCGGCACTGCGCGACTTGGCCAGATCGCCCAGCGGATCGGCGCCCTGGCCGGCCTTGGGGTCGAGCTTTGCGACCTGGGTCTTGTCTGCCGGCTTGTCAGCGGGCTTGGTGGTATCGGGCAGCACCACTTCGGGCTTGGCAGGCTTGTTTTCCACTGGCGCGGGGGCGTTGTCAGCCACCGTGCGCGGCGGCTCAGGCACCACCACGCCCTGAGCGGCCGGTGCCACAGCCGCGGGCGCACGCGCGGGGTTCTTGCCATAGAGCGGCGAGTTCGGGTCCCAGTTCTGGTTGCGCTGCGCCTCGGCCTTGTCCTTGGCCTCGCCGCGCACGCCACCTTTGTTGACAAACGGCACCGGCACATTGGTGACGTACACGGCCACGGCCAAGGCCGCGCCCACGCCCACCAGCAGCCCCAGGATCAGGCCCAGGATGGTTCCACCACGTTGATGTCGTCGCATTGCAGTTATTACCTTTGTTCGCAAAATCACATGCGCTCTGGTGCACTCACACCCAGCACGGCCAGGCCATTGCGCAGCACCTGCGCGACCGCTGCCACGAGTGCCAGACGGGCCAGTTTGGTGGCTTCGTCATCCACCAAGATACGCTCTGCATCATAGTAGCTGTGGTAGGCCGAGGCCAGGTCACGCAGATAGAACGTAACATCGTGCGGCGCATTGCCAGCCGCGGCGTTGCTCAGCATCTCGGGATACTGGGCCAGCATCTGCATCAGCGCCTGGGCCTGCGGCCCTTGCAGCGCGCCCAGGTCAATGCCGCTCAGCGCAGGCAGACCAGCGCCGCCTTGCTCCTGCCAGCCGCGCAGCACCGAGCAGATGCGCGCATGGGCGTACTGCACGTAGAACACCGGGTTGTCATTGTTCTGGGCCACGGCCAGGTCGACATCAAAGGTGTACTCGGTATCGGGCTTGCGCGAGAGCAGGAAAAAGCGCACCGCATCCTTGCTGGTCCACTCGATCAGGTCGCGCAAGGTGACATAGCTGCCGGCGCGCTTGCTGATCTTGACCTCTTCACCACCGCGCACCACGCGCACCATGGTGTGCAGCACATAGTCGGGGTAGCCCTGGGGAATGCCGACATTGACCGCCTGCAGACCGGCGCGCACGCGGGCGATGGTGCCGTGGTGGTCCGTGCCCTGGATGTTGACGGCCTTGCCGTAGCCGCGCAGGAACTTTTGCGTGTGGTAGGCCACATCGGGCAGGAAGTAGGTGTAGGTGCCGTCGGACTTGCGCATCACGCGGTCCTTGTCGTCACCGAAGTCGGTGGTGCGCAGCCACAGCGCGCCATCTTGCTCATAGGTGTGGCCGCTGGCGATCAGGCGCTGGACGGTCTCGTCCACATGGCCGTTCTGGTACAGGCTCGATTCGAGGTAGTACTCGTCAAACTTGAGGTTGAAGGCCTGCAGGTCCTTGTCCTGCTCGTTGCGCAGGTAGGCCACCGCAAAGTTGCGGATGTTGTCGTAATCCTCGACATCTCCATTGGCGGTGAACGCGCGGTCATCGGCCTCGATGGTCTGCTTGGCCAGGAACGCCTGGGCAATATCGCCGATGTAGTCGCCGTTGTAGAAGTTCTTGGCCAGCGGGTTGTCGCTGTCGGTGGGCCAGCAGTCGTCACCGGGCTTGAAGCCCTTGGCACGCAGCTGGGTGCTCTTGGTCAAGGTGTCGATCTGCACGCCCGCGTCGTTGTAGTAGAACTCGCGGTGCACGCTCCAGCCCTGGCTGCCGTAGAGGTTGCAGATCGCATCGCCCAGCGCGGCCTGGCGGCCATGGCCCACGTGCAGCGGACCGGTGGGATTGGCCGAGACAAACTCGACGATGATCTTTTCATCGCGCGGCGGCTGCATGCCAAAGCGCTCGCCCTGGGCCAGCACTTCCTGCACCACCTGCTGCTTGGCAGCGGGCTTGAGGCGCAGGTTCAAAAAGCCTGGACCGGCGATCTCGACCGCATCCACCCATTGCGCAAAGGCGGGCGCGGCCTCCAGCGCCGCCTTGAGCTGCTCGCCCAGCGCGCGGGGATTGGCCTTGAGCGGCTTAGCCAGCTGCATCGCGGCGGTCACGGCATAGTCACCGTGGGCGGCCACCTTGGGCGTTTCAAAGGCCGCACGGCTACCTGCGCCAGGCGACAATTTCTCGAGCTCGGCAGCAAGCACTGCGAGCAAATCTTTTTTGACTTGCAACATATTTGAAACTTAGACGAAGCGGTTACCAGCGCCAGGCCGGTTTACCAGCCCCGGGCATAAAACACGGCGACGGCGGCGATCACGGGAATCAGATGGGCTTGCCACATGACCCATTTACGCGTGGCGCGCACCTCGGCGTCCCCGGGCAAAGCGCCATTGTCGCGCAATTGCCGTAACCAGCGGCGGAACACGGCTGTCGGCTTGAAGGACAGCATCACGCCGACGACGACCAAGGTCATCTTCAGGTGAAAAAGCGGCTGGCTGACATACCAGGTCACGCCCTTGGCGCCCAGAAACAGGCGCAGCAAGCCGGTGGCCAGCACCGCCAGCGCGGCAAAGGCGTAGATCAGATCGAGGCGCGCTAAGCGCTGCACCACGGCCCCATTCATCCACTCGGCGCGGCACAACGCCGCCTCGCTGGAGAGAAAAACCACCATGGTCAACAAGGCCAGCAGGTGCAGGCAGGCCAGAACAGCTTCCAAAGTCATCGTGTTACTCCATCTTTTTCCAGAAATCGGCACGTTCGTAGTGCTGCTTGACGAAATCGATCCACAAGCGCACCCGCAGCGGCAGGTGCTTGCGCTGCTGGAACATCACATAGATGCCGTTGGGCGGCGCAGCAAAGTCCTCCAGCACCTCGACCAGGCGGCCGGCGGCAATCTCGGACTCGACCTCCCAGGTGCTGCGCCAGGCAATGCCCCAGCCTTGCTGGCACCAGTCGTGCAGCACCTGGCCGTCCGAGCAATCGAGCGGGCCGCCAGGCTTGAGGTAGACCACCTCGCTGGCGCCAGTGGCCGCCGGCATGCGAAACGCCCAGCCCCGCGTTTGCGAGGCCTCGCTCGACAAGGTCAGGCAGTCATGCTGGCTCAGCTCGCTGGGGTGGCGGGGAATGCCGCGGCGGCGCAGGTACTCGGGCGTGGCCACGCACAGGCGCCGGTTGTCGGCCACGCGCACGCTGACCAGTGAGGAATCGGGCAGGTCGCCCACGCGAATCGCGCAGTCATAGCCCTCGCCGGCCAGGTCGACCAGGCGGTCGCTCAGGTTCAGCGAGATCGTCACATCCGGGTGGCGCGCATGGTAGAGCGGCAGCAGCGGCGCCACATGGCGGCGCCCAAAGCCGGCCGGTGCGGTCACGCGCAGATGCCCAGTGGCCTTGATGCCCCCGGCGCTGACGCTGGCCTCGACACTGGCTAGCTCGGCCAGCAGGCGCTGGCAGTCTTCCAAAAAGGCCGCGCCCTCGTACGTCAGGGTGAGCTTGCGCGTGGTGCGCACCAGCAGCTTGACGCCCAGGCGCTCCTCCAGCGCATCGAGCCGGCGGCCCATGATGGCCGGGGCCACGCCTTCGGCCTTGGCAGCGGCCGTGAGGCTGCCGCGCGAGGCGATGGCGACAAATGATTCGAGCTGCTTGAGGCGATCCATACCAGACAGAACACAGAAAATACGCAAAGCCCGCTGGCCGCCGCTTGTGCGACGCGCTGGCTGGGCCACAGCCTATTATCATCGGGGCTCCGGCCTGGCGGGCGCATGAAAGCGCACATCCCGCTGCGACACTCATTGACAGCCGCTCTTTTCCCGCGCCCCCGCTCCTATGCCGTCAGCTTCAACGCCGCCCACCAGCACTCCCTCCAGCGCCGACGCGCTCTGGTACGCCCCCGCGCAACTGCTGCGCTTGTTTGGCAGCAGCCCCGTTGCCATGGCCTACTGGGGCCGTGACCAGCGCCTGCGCCTGGCCACGCCGCAGTGGTGCGAATGGTTTGGTGTGCCCACCACCGGCATCGTCGGCCAGCAGCTCGATGAAGCGCTGCCCCCCGACTTTGCCCAGCAGCACCACGCGGCGCTGCAGGCCGCCACCCAGGGCCTGCGCCAGCAGTTCGACACGTGCAAGACCGATGCCCATGGCCAGGTCGCCTGGCGCCGCATCAGCCTCTCGCCCCACCTCTGGCCCGGGCCGGCAGGCAGCAAAACCGCCCAGGGCGTGCTGATGCTGATGCAGGACTGCAGCGCCGAATACGCCAATGCGGCGCAAGCGGATGACCTGCGCGCGCAACTGGCCGCGCTGTCGTCCACCGACCTGGAGCGCACCGAGGAGAAAAGCGAGCTGCTCAAGCTGCGCACCTTGCTGGACTGGCGCACCGCCATGCTCACCGAGCACAGCGAAATGCTGCAGCTGCTCTCGCATGAGATCCGCCAGCCGCTCAACAACGCCTCGGCCGCGATGCAGGCCACCATGTCGGCCATTGCCGAGCTGCAGCTGAGCCAGACCACGCCGGCCACCAAGGCCTTGCTGCGCGCCGAGCATGTGCTCCAGCAGGTCATCGGCACCCTGGACAACACCCTGGCCGCCGGCACTATTCTTGCCGTGGGCGGGCGCGCTGGCGCCTCGTCCGATACCGATCTGCCCACCCTGGTCAACCTGGTGCTGCACGACATCGCTGCCGATGCCCGCCCGCGCATCCAGGTGGTCTGGGATGCCGAGGCGCGCACGGTGCAGCTGCACCCGGCGCTGATGCGGCTGACCATCCGCAACCTGCTCAACAACGCGCTCAACTACGCGTCGGTCGACAGCCCCGTGCTGCTGCGCCTGGCCGATTCGGACGACCCGCTGGCGCTGATCATCGAGGTGATCGACGAAGGCCCGGGCATCCCCGACAGCCTGCGCCCGCGCCTGTTCGAGAAAGGCACGCGCGGCACCGAGCACCGCCACCGGGCGGGTGCCGGGCTGGGTCTGTTCATCGTGCGCTCGGTGGTGCAGTTGCACCAGGGCACGGTGCAGGCCTTGCCGCGCCAGCCAAACGGCACCATCATGCGTATCGAGTTGCCCCAAGGGCTGGATGATTAGCCAGCCACGCGATGGCCACCGGCCGCTTGCCCCTGCAGAAGCTGGCACCGCGCTTCTCAGGACTTTTCACCGACTGCACCATTTCACGGAACCACCATGCTCCCCGCCACGCTCGCCCTGGTCGACGACGACCCCGAATACAGCGAATTTCTGGCCCAACACTTGCGCAACCAGGGCGTGCAGGTACAGGTTTACAACGACAGCAGCGACCTGCTGGCCGATATCGAGCCCTACCGTTTTGACTTCTATGTGCTGGACCTGATGCTGCCCGGCGTCAACGGCACCGAGCTGCTGCGCATTCTGCGCAAGCGCAACCAGGCGGGCGTGCTGATCGTCTCGGGACGGCTGGGCCCCGAGGTGTTTGCCGAGGTCATCAATGCCGGCGCCGACATGTACCTGACCAAGCCGGTGACCTTCGAGCAGGTGGAGCTGGCCGTGCGCGCCGTGCACCGCCGCATCATGACCACCGCCCAGGTCGCCACGGCCTGGAAGCTCGACAGCCACCGCAGCCTGCTGCTGACGCCCGATGGCCAGAGCGTGGAACTGAGCCCCACCGACCTGATGCTGATGCAGTGTTTTCTAAAAGCCCAGGGCGCCGTCGTGGGCCGCGACCAGATCCGTGAACTGCTGGGCTACCCGACCGCCAGCGACTCCGACAACAGCCTGCACGCCACCATCTACCGCCTGCGCCGCCGCATCGAGAAGGCCACGCCGCTGGCGGTGCCGCTGCAATCGCAGCAAAAAGTGGGCTACCAGTTCCGCGCGCCGCTGGTCTCGGCCTAACCTGCGCAGCACGGGCGCTGCAAAAGCAAACGGGCCCATCGGGCCCGTTGTGCTGTGGCGACCAACGTCGTTTACATGGTCATGTTCGATTCGACATCGGCCACCTTGCGGCGGGCCAGCGCCAGGTTGGAGCGGGCCTTGTCCAGCACGTAGTAGACGAAGATGCCGGCCAGCTTCTGCGATGGGCGGATAAGGTGGTACTGCTTGCCCAAGGTGATGAGGATGTCGTCGATGTTGTCGTTCAGGCCCAGGGCCTTCATCGTCTTCATCTTGGCGCGCACCACTTCGGTGTTGCCAGCTGCTGCCAGCTCCATGTCCACACCGCTGCCGATGCTGCCCAGCATCATGCCGCTGCTGTAGTCCACCACGGCAGCGCACAGCGCGCCGTCCATCGTCATCAAGTCGCTCAAGCTGTCGTTCAGATTTGCCATGTCGATCTCCAATCCATGTGATCTATATCAAGCACTACCACCTTATGAAGGTATAGATGATTCTAATAAGTCACTTCTGATCGGAGCAATCATTCTCTGCATGCGGCTGTTACCCAGGCAGGTGCATTCGGCGCAGATATTCGACATTTGGATAGCAACCGCGCATGGTCTGGCTTATGTCCGCCTGCAAAAAATGCAGGCGAAGACCATACCCGCATATCGTAACAAAGCGTATGTTATTTGCGACGCTATGGCCGCCTGGGCGCCCAGTCGGGTGGCAGGGCAGCGCACCACCCCAGGCACGAAGGCAAAACTGGCGCAGACGCCAGCTTGGCCTGGCGCGGCCCGGCCTGGCGCGGCCCGACCTTACATGGTCATCGCGCTTTCGACGTCGGTCACCTTGCGGCGTGCCAGTGCCAGGTTGGCGCGCTTGTTGTCGAGCACGTAGTACACAAAGATGCCGGCCAGACGCGAGCAAGGACGGATGATGTGGTACTGCTTGCCCAGCGTGATGAGGATATCGTCGATGTTCTCGTTCAGGCCCAGGGCCTTGATGGTCTTCATCTTGGCGCGCACCACTTCGGTGTTACCGGCAGCTGCCAGTTCCATGTCCACGCCAGTGCCGGCGCTGGCCAGCATCATGCCGCTGTTGTAGTCGACAACGGCTGCGCACAAAGCGCCGTCCAGAGACATCAGATCATTCAAGCTGTCGGTCAAATTCGCCATGGAAACACTCCTGAGAAGCGAAGGCGCGTGGAAAATTACCGCCTCCTGATGAAAATGATTGTATCTGATCATTTCTGATTTCCATCAAGCTTTGCGCGCTTTTCTGACGGCTTGCTACTTTTGGGCAACAGCTGTGGTAGGGGCGCTGCAGCAAGCCAGCGCCTACGCCGACAGCATCCTGACAAAGGCTTGATATATAAATATGTCGGATCAGATCATTCAAACCATCACATCCACACCCCCCCCCTAACGAGGCGCTGACAGTCGTTGATTACATCCATAAAAGTCATATATCAAAGTGTTTTTAATGGATTGATTGCCATGGCGGGTATGGAATAAAGTGTGCTGATGGGTGCTCCCGCGCACCTGCAGTTGTTAAGTATTGAAAGGTAGACACCATGACTGAACGCACCACCGTCCACGGCCTGCAAGTGGCCCAGGTTCTGTATGACTTTGTGAACACCCAGGTGCTGCCAGGCACCGGCGTGGAGCCCGCTGCGTTCTGGCAAGGTTTTGATGCCATCGTCTCTGACCTGGCGCCCAAGAACGCGGCCCTGCTGGCCGAGCGCGACCGCCTGCAAGCCGAGCTGGACAGCTGGCACAAGGCCCATCCCGGCCCGATCACCGACATGCCGGCCTACCGCCAGTTCCTGACCCAGATCGGCTACCTGGTCGAGCAGCCGCAAGACGTGAAGGCCAGCACCGAGAACGTGGACTCCGAGCTGGCCGTGCAAGCCGGCCCGCAGCTGGTGGTGCCCATTCTCAATGCGCGCTATGCGCTCAACGCGGCCAACGCCCGCTGGGGCTCGCTGTATGACGCGCTCTACGGGACCGATGTCATTGGCGAAGACGGCGGCGCAGAAAAGGGCAAGGGCTACAACCCGGTGCGCGGCGCCAAGGTCGTCGCCTATGCCCGCCAGTTCCTGGACCAGGCCGCGCCGCTGGCAAAAGGCTCGCACGCCGATGCCAGCGGCTACGCCGTCGAAGGCGGCCAACTGGCCGTCACGCTCAAGGACGGCAGCAAGACCGGCCTGCACGAAGCTGCCAAGTTCGTCGGCTTCCAAGGCGATGCCGCCGCACCCCAATCGGTGCTGCTGAAGAACCATGGCATCCATATCGACATCATCATCAACAAGGCCACCCCCATTGGCAGCAGCGATGCCGCCGGCGTCTCTGACGTGGTGGTGGAAGCGGCGCTGTCGACGATTCTCGATCTGGAAGACTCGGTGGCGGCGGTGGACGCTGAAGACAAGGTCAACGGCTACGCCAACTGGCTGGGCATTCTCAAGGGCACCTTGACCGAGTCCTTCGACAAGGGCGGCAAGACGGTGACCCGGGGCCTGAACGCCGACCGCGAGTACACGGGCGCCAATGGCGACAGCCTCAAGCTCCATGGCCGCTCGCTGATGTTCCTGCGCAATGTCGGCCACCTGATGACCAACCCGGCCATCCTCTGGGGTGCCGACCAGAAAGAGATCCCCGAAGGCATCATGGATGCGGTGGTGACCACGGCGATTGCCATGCACGACCTGCAGGGCAAGGGCGCCCAGGGCATCCGCAACAGCCGCACCGGCAGTGTCTACATCGTCAAGCCCAAGATGCATGGCCCGGCCGAAGCGGCCTTTGCCAACGAGCTGTTTGGCCGCGTCGAGCAGATGCTGGGGCTGCCTGCCAACACCGTCAAGCTCGGCATCATGGACGAAGAGCGCCGCACCACGGTGAACCTGAAAGCCGCGATTGCCGCAGCGCCTGCACGCGTGGCCTTCATCAACACCGGCTTCCTGGACCGCACCGGCGACGAAATGCACACCGCCATGTACGCCGGCCCCATGGTGCGCAAGGCGGACATGAAGACCTGCGCCTGGCTGCCCGCTTATGAAAAGAGCAATGTGCTGGTGGGCCTGACCATGGGCCTGCGCGGCCGCGCCCAGATCGGCAAGGGCATGTGGGCCATGCCCGACCTGATGAAGGCCATGCTGGAGCAAAAGATTGCCCAGCCCAAGGCCGGCGCCAACACCGCTTGGGTGCCCTCGCCCACCGGCGCCACCCTGCATGCGCTGCACTACCACCAGGTCAATGTGGCCGAGGTGCAAAAGGAGCTGGAAAAGACCAGCGCCGATGCCGAGCGCGACAACCTGCTCAATGCCATCCTGCAAGTACCCGTGGCCGCCAACCCGAACTGGAGCGATGCCGACAAGCAGCAGGAAGTGGACAACAATGTGCAGGGCATCCTGGGCTATGTGGTGCGCTGGATCGACCAGGGCGTGGGCTGCTCCAAGGTGCCCGACATCCACAACGTGGGCCTGATGGAAGACCGCGCCACCCTGCGCATCTCCAGCCAGCACATCGCCAACTGGCTGCAGCACGGCATCGTGACCGAAGCGATGGTGCGCGACAGCTTCGCCCGCATGGCCAAGGTGGTCGATGGCCAGAACGCAGGCGACGCGGCTTACAAGAGCCTGGTGGCCAACCCGCAGGGTGCCGCCTTCCAGGCCGCACTGGACCTGGTGTTCAAGGGCAAGGAGCAGCCCTCGGGTTACACCGAGCCATTGCTGCACGCCTGGCGCCTGAAGGTCAAGGCCGGCGCATGAACGCAGGCCTCCGCCTTGCGCGGCACAGCGCATGGTTTGCCCTAGGGTAAACACCAGGAGCAGCCCAATGGGCTGCTTTTTTTTATAGCACCCCCGCTAATCCGGTTCAAAGCCTGCCCCATTTGGGCAGGCTTTTTTACTTATTCGTAAAAACAAAGCTCAAAAGTAAAGCGCCTTACCAATTTGCAGATCTTTGTAAAGAAATTGCTTACGCATCTATTCGGTTTATAGGCTCATATGTAATTCACTTGTTACTCGCATATTTATTTTCTATAGGCACTTTCAAAAAATCAAAGTCAATTGCTACCAGATATTTCTTATGTCATGAAATATTCATGAATCACTCGGTTTCAACTCGTCATTTCGCGGCACCGGTCTGCAGTTAAAAACACGCCTTAGCAAGTTTTCGTCTATCGGCAAGGAGCTATTGACTATGGGCCATCAATCCATTACATGCGCCAAGCAGGCATGCATCCAGGTACTGGCACAACAGCGGCATCTGCTGCTGTGGGCAGGCCTGGGGCTGAGCGCCTCGGTATTCGCCCAAAACAACCAGCAGGTGGTGGTCAATGGCGGCATCGTCAATATCTCCGGCCCGGCGGCCCAGGCGGTGATGAATATCTCATCGAACAAGAACATCCGCCAGATTCGCGGCAACAACCAGGTGACCTCGGTCAATGGCGTGGTCGCGAACATGGCCAGTTTCGGTGCCTATAGCGAATTGAATATTGCGTCGCGCAATGGCGGAGTCGGCAGCGGCAGCCAGGTGGTGTCCGTAGGCGGACCGGTGGTCAACCAGGCCACCGGCACCGGCATGCGCAGCGTAGTGAACATTGGTGGACGGTAGCAGGGCGCCCTGCGGCCGCACGCCAATGAACGGTTCGGTTTCTCCGACATGGGGAGCTGACTGCAGAGGTGCATACACAGGAAGTGCACCATATTCTTTCAGTAACGAGGAGATTTATATGAAGAAGTTTTTCGCAATTCTGGTGTCGGTTTCGGCTATCGCCATGTCTGCCCAGGCAGAAGTGAAAATCAAGGGCAACAACGACCAGAAGGTCACTGTAAAGAACGGCGCTGTCGCCAATATGGCCATCGGCGCAGGTGCTACCGCTACGCAAAACCTGGCCTCCAACAAGGGCAACGTCAATATTGGCGGCAATAACAAGCAGGAAGTCTCGGTCACCAATGGTGCCGTGGCCAATATGGCGATCGGCGCGATGACCAAGGCCGAGCAAAACCTCGCCTCCAACGACGGCAAGTAATCCCCATCCCTTCATCCCGCTGGCCGCCGAATGCGTCTGGAGACCATTTGCTGGCCGGCCCCTATAAAAAAGATCTTCTGCAGAGCATTCGTCAGCGCCAAGGGATGCGGCCGCATCCCTTCGCCTGCGATCGTTGTGCAGAGGGTCCCTCAAGGAGACTGCGCATGAAAGCCAGCTATGCCGGGGTATGGGTTCTCGCCCTGTTGTGCGCCGCCGCACAGGCCCAGCAAAAGCCACCCGCAGGCCGCACCGGGCTCGATCCAGCCTCACGCAACAAGGTGAGCAATGCCATGGCCCGCAACTACCTGACGGAGCAGGACTCCAGATCCGCCATCGAGCGTGAAATGGTCACCGGCCCCTCGGGCAAGAACTGCAATACCAATGTGGGTGCCGCCCCCCAGATCAACGAAGGCACGGCCGGTATCGGTAACCGCTATGGGGCAGGCAATGCCGACCAGGTCACCGTGGTACGTGGCTCAGTCATCAATATCTGCAAATAAACACGATGGCTTCTGCGCCAGAGCCAGAAAACTCTGTGCAGCCACCCCGGGACGAGGGAGCCCGGCAGCACGCTGAGCCCAGCGGCAGCCCCACCATCGCCATAACGAATAACCACCATGCATCTTTCATCGATTCGCCGCCTGGCGCTTGCGCCCTGCGTGCTGGCCTTGTCTGCCTGCAGCATCCAGCCCACCTTGTCCGACCGCAAGGACATCATTGAAAAGGGCATCACCGAGCAGTCACCGCTGGTCACGCCCACCAAATCCGCATCGGCGATGCGCGAAGGCCTGGCCTGCATGGACCGCATGCTGGCGGCCGAGCAGGTGCCCTCGACGCTGGTCGCGGTCAAGAGCATCCCCGATCCCTCGGGGCTGTTTTCCACCGGCACCAAGGAGATGGTAATCACGGCGCTCTCGCGCATGTCACGCACCAGCCAGGCCTTCCGCGTGGTCGACTATGAAGTCGATGCGCTCAAGCAGGACACCGTGCAGACGATGACCAGCCTGCTGCTCAACAACGGCCAGATCGAGCTGCGCAAGCCACAGATCTATGTCTCGGGCGCCATCAGCTTTGGCGACAAGACGGTGGTCTCCAAGCGCAGCAGCCTGGGCGTCTCCACCGCCAATACCGACACCGGCTACAGCTGGGACTTGCTGGGTACGGTGGTGGGGCTCGATCTGCATCTGGGCGACATGAACTCCCGCACGCTCTACCCCGGCCTGGATTCAGCCAACGAGCTGGTCGTCGCCACCGGCGGCCGCTCGGTCGAGATCGGCGGGCGCGCCACCGGCCTGCCCAAGCACATCTACCGCCTGGGCGTGCAGTACGAAGTGGCTGCCGACGTGAACCAGGGCGCGGGCGCGGCCGTGCGCCTGCTGGTCGACCTGGCCACCATCGAGCTGGTGGGCAAATGGGCCAAGGTGCCGTACTGGGAATGCATCGACTACGAGCAAAACCACCCCGAATTCAAACGCCAGATGCGCACCTGGTTTGACGAGCAAGGCGCGGCCGACCGCATCACCTTGGCCCAGCGCGTGCTGCAGGCCCAAGGCGCCTGGAGCGGCCCCATCGATGGGAACGACTCCACCGCGCTGCGCAATGCGCTCGCGCTCTACCAGGCATCGCTGGACCTGACCCCGGTTGGCGTCGTCAACTTTGAGACCTATATGGGGCTGCTGCGCCTGTATGCCGGCATGTCGGCCGATGACAAGATCGCCTCCAGCTACTCGCCGCAAAGCAACGAACTGAAGCCGCGCCCGCACGGCCTGCCGGACAACGAGCCGACCACCGACGCGTTGGCGCTGTCCCTGCTCGGCCACAAGGAGCTGGCCTCGCAGCTGCCCATCGGCACCTCGGTGGTGCTGCGTGTGGCGCCGGCCCGCACCGGCTTTCTCTACTGCTACTACCAGGATGCCGCCCAGGTGGTCACCCAGGTCTATCCCAACCCGCAGCAGCAGGCGGTGGTGGCCCAGGGTCGCATCGGCCTGATGGTGCCCGATGTGTCGCAGGCCAATTCCTTCCTGATCGAGACCGCCCGCCCTGGCGTGGAGCAGGTGTACTGCGCCCAGACCACCAAGCCGCTGACCGGCCGCGTGCCGGTGGCCCTCACCCAGGCCCAGCTGGCACCGATTGAGGGCCTGACCAGCATCGAGGCCGTGCAGCAGCAGATTGCCGCGCAGACCGGCGTCATCGCCCAGTCGCAGCTGCGCTGGGAAGTGGAGGGCCCTGTGGCCACCCCCCTTGCCCAGCCTGCCCCTGCCGCCGCCCCCGCACGCCGCGGCAAAACGCGATGAGGCGCCTCGCACCTACCCGCCGCCGGGCGGGCCTTTTGGCGCTGACCGGCGGGCTGCTGCTGCAAGCCTGCGCCAGCTGGGCCGCCATCGTGCTGCCATCGGCAGGCGGCGGCGATGCCGGCGCGGCCGCCAGCAGCCCGGCCCCTGCAGCGCCCGCCGCGCCGGGCTCATCGATCCGCATGCCAGCCCAGCGCAGCGATGCCAGCCTGCAGGCGCTGCGCCGACAGGCACAGGAAGGCGAAGTCAGCGCCCAGTTCGAGCTGGGCATGTACTACTACCAGAACGCCGGCCTGCCGCAAGCGGGCGCCCAGGCCCGCCAGTGGCTGGGCCAGGCCGCCGCACAAGGCGATGCCCGGGCCATGGCGGCGCTGGGCTACATGCTGGGCACGGGCACCGGCGGTGTGCGGGATGTGCCCACCGGCCGCCAGTGGTTGCAGCGCGCAGCCGATGCGCGCCTGGCCAAGGCCACCTACCTGCTGTCCCTGGTCGAGCGCAAAGTGACTGGCCCCAAGGCCATGCAGCAGTCGCGCTTGCTGCTGGAGCAGGCCGCGCGCGATGGCGATGCGATGGCGCTCAATGACCTGGCCGTCGAGCGCGAGCTCGAAGGACGCATGAACGAGGCCAAGGAGCTGTACGCCCAGGCCCAGGCCGGCGGCAGCCAGACGGCGGCCCAAAACCTCGGCCGCATCGCCAGCTACCAGCGCGCCAGCACCGCCGAGCAGCTGGGCCGCCTGCGCGCGCGTGCCGACGAGGGCAATGCCAATGCGCTGCTGGAGCTGGCCTACCGCTACCATCTGGGGCGCGGCGTGCAGCGCAATTTCGCCACCGCCATCCAGTACTACCGGCGCGCGGCCGATGCCGGCTCGCCCAAGGCGCGCGAGTTTCTGGCGCTGATCTTCAGCCGCAGCAACGACAAGCAACCGGTCATTGACGAAGCCTGGATGCAGGAGCTGGCCGCGCGCATCAATGCCGTGGCCTTGCAGGTCGAAGAAAAACACCCCAGCGCGCCGCCCGATCGCCCCCAACGCGTGGCCGACCCGCTCTCGCAGCTGAGCCAGCAGCCCTTTGCCTGGCCAGAGCCGCCCGCCGCCGATGGCGATGCGGCGGCAGATACCAACACCCCACCGCTCTCGCAGGAGCAGGTGGTGCCGACCGAGGGGCTCCCCTCTGCCGCGCATGCCCCAGGCATGCAGCCCTCCAACCTGAGTCACAACGCGCCGCTCACCGAGTAGCGCAAGAAAGGACAAGCATGCAACAACCCAAAATCAAGCAGGCCCTGGCCGTGCTGACCCTGAGCCTGGCCGCTGGCGGCGTCTGGGCGCAAGGCGCCGTCATCTCGGCCCCCGGCGTCGATGTGCGCGGCGGCAGCCAAGGCGCCTCGGTCACCGTCAACGGTGCCGTCGTCAATGCGGCTTCGGGCCGTGGCGCCGTGGCCGAGACCAATATCCCCGGCCGCAGCAGCACCGTGCACGGTGGGGCCGGTGGCGCAGCCGTCGTCGTCGAAGGCCAGGGCAAAACGTCGGCCACCGTGCGCAGCCAAAAGCGCAGCGGCGGCGGCAACCAGGCCCATGTGAACGCCAATATGTCCGGCTCCAACCTGCCCCAGGCCAACTTTGCCGGCCACAGCTTCACGAATGTAGACCTGTCCAACTCCAACCTGCAGGGCGCCAACTTCCAGGGCGCCGAGCTGGTCAATGTGAGCCTGGACAACTCCAACCTGGCCGGCGCCAACCTGACGGGCGCCACCTTGGTCAACGTGTCGATGGAAGGCGCATTGACCACCGGCGCGATCTGGACCAACGGCCAGCGCCGCTGAGCGAGGACACGGCAACCCTTCAGGTCGACAGGCCGCAGGCCAGCCACTACGATGCGCGAATGATGCAAATACCATCCATTCGCAATGGTGGCTGGCTGTCCGGCCTGCTGGGTCTGGCGCTGCTGGGCGGTTGCACAAGCCAACCGCCCCAAGCCGCAGCCTCCGCCAACGCCGAATTCAACCTGGCAGCCTTGGCGCGCTCCAAAGCGCCCGATGTGCTGCTGCTGGGCGAGCAGCATGATGCGCCCGAGCACCAGCAGTGGCAGCAGACCACGGTGGCCCAGTGGGCCGCGCGACAGCAATTGGCCGCCGTGGTGCTGGAGATGGCCGACGCCGGTCACAGCACCCAGGGCCTGGCCCCCAGCGCCAGCGAAGCCCAGGTGCAGCAGGCGCTGGCCTGGAATGACAAGAGCTGGCCTTGGCGCCACTACGGCCCGGCGGTGATGACGGCGGTGCAGGCGGGGGTGCCCGTGCTGGGCGGCAACCTGCCGCGAGCGCAGATGCGCGATGTGATGCAGCAAACTCGCTGGGACAGCCACCTGCCCGCTGCTGCATGGCAGCGCCAGCTCGACGCCATTGCCGACGGCCACTGCGGCCTGCTGCCCGAGGGCCAGCTGGCCCCGATGGCGCGCATCCAGCTGGCCAAGGACGACAGCATGGCCCAGACCGCTAGCTCCCAGCTGCAGCCCGGCAAGACGGTGCTGCTGATCGCCGGGCGCGGCCATGTGCTGCGCAGCATCGGCATTCCGACCTGGCTGCCTGCGGGCACCCGCTCGGTGGTGGCCATTGGCCAGGCGGGCAGCCAGGCCCAGGCCGATGCGGCCGACCGCGACTGGGTACACAGCACCCCGGCGCTGCCGGCCCAGGACCACTGCGCCGCGCTGCGCGAGAAGTGGAAGAAGTAGAGGCCAAGCCTCTGCGTGCTCAGGTCACCGGGGCGGGGTTGAACAGCACCAGCGCATTGTGCAGCTGCCACTCCTCGGCCCAGGTCTTCTTGCGGCCGCTGGCCACCTCCAGCATCAGGCGGAACATCTCCCAGCCCATCTCCTCGATGCTCGCCTCGCCATCGGCAATGCGCCCGGCGTTCACATCCATCAGGTCATGCCAGCGGCGCGCCAGATCGCTGCGCGTGGCCACCTTGATCACCGGCACCTGCGCCAGGCCATAGGGTGTGCCGCGCCCGGTGGTGAACACATGCAGGTTCATGCCGGCGGCCAGCTGCAAGGTGCCGCAGATGAAGTCGCTCGCGGGCGTCGCCGCATAGACCAGGCCGCGCTCGATGCCGCGATCTGCGAGTCTCTGGCCGGGCGAGAGCACGCCGGTGATGGGCGCTGTGCCGCTCTTGATGATCGAGCCCATCGCCTTTTCCACGATGTTGGACAGGCCGCCCTTCTTGTTGCCCGGCGTGGTGTTGGCGCTGCGGTCCACCTTGCCCTTGTCCAGGTAGGCGTCGTACCAGGCCATCTCGTCGATCATCGCCTGCGCCACCTCAGGGGTTGAGGCGCGTGAGGTGAGCTGGTCAATGCCATCGCGCACCTCGGTCACTTCGCTGAACATCACGGTCGCCCCTGCGCGCACCAGCAAATCGGTGCAAAAGCCGACGGCCGGGTTGGCGGTGACGCCGCTAAAGGCATCGCTGCCGCCGCACTGCACGCCCACGACCAAGGCACTGGCCGGCACGGTCTCGCGCCGGCGCTGGTTCAGCCGTGCCAGGTGCGCCTCGGCGCGGGTCATGATGGACTGCACCATCGACATGAAGCCCACATGCGCCTCGTCCTGCAGGCAGACCACATCCAACGCGGGCGCGCGCTCATCGGCGATCGGGAAGGAGCCCGGCGGCAGCAGGCGCTCGGGCTGCAGCTTTTCGCAGCCCAGGCTCACGACCATCACCTCGCCGCCAAAGTTCGGGTTGTGGCTGATGTTGCGCAAGGTGCGCTGCGGGATCTCGGCACCCACCGCATCAATGGCCACGCCGCAGCCATAGCTGTGCTCGAGCCCGACGACATCGTCGACCTGCGGGTAGCGCGGCAGCAGCTCGGCCTTGATGCGGCGCACCGCAAAATCGAGCACGCCCGCCACGCACTGCACCGTGGTGGTGATGGCCAGGATATTGCGGGTGCCCACCGTGCCATCGGCATTGCGGTAGCCCTCAAAGGTATAGCCCTCCAGCGGTGGCAGATCGGGGGCCGGCACCGTGGCAATGGGCAGGCCTTCGAGCGAGCGGGCCTCGGGCATCTGCAGCAGGCGCTCATGCACCCAGCTGCCCGCGGCAATGGCCTGGCGCGCATAGCCGATGACCACGTTGTAGCGGCGCACGGCCTCGCCCTGCGCAATGTCCACCAAGGCCACCTTGTGCGCCTGCGGCACCTGCTCGACCAGCCGCAGGCCCGAGGGCAGCACCGTGCCGGCCGGCAGCCCGCCGTCATTGGCGATGATCGCGACGTTGTCCGCCGCATGCATGGAAATCGAAAGTGGGGTCGTTCTGGCTTGTGTCATGGCAAATACTCTCTACGGCGGTGCTCCGGCAGCGTAGCGCATGCGCGCTGCCGGCCCGCCTGGCACCTGTCGCTTTGCGCGACAGGGCCGCACGCAAACGCTCAATCGGCCTTGATGCCGGCGGCCTGGATCACCTGCGCCCATTTGGCCACCTCGGCCTTCTGAAACTCGGCCAGCTCGGCCGGCGTCATCGTCGAGGGCTGCATGCCAAAGGCCTTCAAACGCGTCTGCACTTCCGGCGTGGCGACGATCTTCATGATCTCGGCATGCAGGCGGTCCACCACGGGCTTGGGTGTGCCAGCGGGTGCAAACACCGCCTGCCAGGAGCCCATGTCAAAGCCCTTTTCACCAGCCTCGGCAATGGTCGGCACATCGGGCAGCGATTCCAGACGCTTGGAGCTGGTCACCGCGATCGGGCGCAGCTTGCCGGCCTGGATGTGCGGGCCCACGACCAGGGCCGTGTCAAACATCATGTCCACCTGGCCGCCGATGACATCCTGCACCGCCGGGCCGCTGCCCTTGTAGGGCACATGGGTGAACTTGACGCCCGTCTGGTAGGCCAGCAGCTCCAGCGCCATGTGGTTGGAGGTGCCGCTACCGGGCGAAGCCGAGGTCAGCCCGCCGCTGGAGGCCTTGGCCTTGCTGCCAGCCATCACATCGGCCAGGGTCTTGTAGGGGCTGGAGGCGGGCACCACCAGCACCAGCGGGCCCGAGCCCAGCATCGCGACCGGCGTGAAGGATTTGACCGGGTCGTAGTCGAGCTTGGAATACAGGCTGATATTGATCGCATGCGAGCTGATGGTGCCGCCCAGGATGGTGTAGCCATCGGGCGCGGCGCGCGCGGCCAGTGCCGAGCCCACGCTGCCGCCGGCCCCGCCCTTGTTCTCGATGATCATCGGCGTGCCCAGCGCCTTGCCCAGCGGCTGGGCGATCACGCGTGCCAGGGTGTCGGTATTGCCGCCGGGGGGAAACGGCACCAGGTAGGTGATGGATTTGCCCGTGGGCCAGCTGCTTTGGGCCAGCGCGGAGGTGCTGGCCAGGCCGGCGCCCAGCATCAAGGCGCTGGCCGCGAGGGAGCTTTGGATCAGGGTTCTGCGTTGCATGGATGTCTCCTTGGTTTGTAATCGTCAAAAGGCTGGTTCAATGAACTCGGTGGGGCTCAGAAACGCGGCTGCTTGCCGTCGAAGCTCGGGTCGTACTTGCGCATCTGGCCCAGGTCATCGCGGTTGCGGATGCCGCAGTGCAGGTAGTTGTCATGCAGGCGCGCCAGCGCATTGCGGTCCAGGCGCACGCCCAGACCCGGCGCGGTGGGCACGCGCAGGCTGCCCGCTTCAAACTGCAGGCGCCCGCCTTCGATGACCTCCTCGTCCTGCCAGGGGTAGTGCGTGTCACAGGCATAGGTGAGCAGCGGCACGCTGGCACACAGATGCGTCATCGCCACCAGGCTGATGCCCAGGTGCGAGTTGCTGTGCATCGACAGGCCCAGGTCAAAGGTGCGGCACAGGGTGGACAGGCGCTGCGTGGCGCGCAGGCCGCCCCAGTAGTGGTGGTCGCTCAGCACAATCTTCACCGGGCAGCCCATCTCGGCATTGCGCCGGAACTCGGCAAAATCGGTCACCACCATATTGGTGGCCAGCGGCACCTCACAGGCGCGGGCCACGGCCGCCATGCCGTCCAGCCCGGGGGCCGGGTCTTCGTAGTACTCCAGCACGCCGCGCAGCTTCTCGACAATGCGCAGGCTGGTCTCCACCGTCCAGTTGGCATTGGGATCGAGGCGCAAAGGCAGGCCGGGAAAGGCCTCGGCCAGGGCCAGAATGCCGGCAGCCTCCTCATCGGGCGGCAAGGCCCCGGCCTTGAGCTTGATGCTCTGAAAGCCGTACTGGCCCATCATGCGCTGGGCCTGTGCCACCAGCTGCTGCGGTGTCAGCGCCTCGCCCCAGGCATCCGGGGCATAGGGCTGGCCGGCATGCTCGGCGTACTTGTAGAACAGGTAGGCCGAGAACGGCACACTGGGGCGCGCCGCGCCGCCCAGCAGATCCACGACGGGCGCATTCGCCATCTGGCCTTGCAGATCAAGCATGGCCACCTCGAACGCACTGACCACCTTGGCCACTGTTTTGGACACATGGGTGCCCGGCGCGAGCGACACCTGCTGGCCCAGAAACTCCGAGGCCGTTTGCACGGGCGGCGCCACCAGCGCGGCCACCCGCTGCTCCATCTCGTTGAGCGCCCAGGGCGACAGCCCCACCAGTGCCGGTGCCGCCTTGGCCAGTGCATCGAGCATCGGCTGGTCGCCATAGCTCTCATTGATGCCCACCAGGCCCGAGGCCGTCTCGATCTCGATGATGGAGCGCAGCGCCCAGGGCTCGTGGATGCCGGCAGCGTTGAGCAGCGGCGGATCGCGGAAGGCAATCGGCGTGATGCGGATATGGCGAATGGCGTGTGAGGTACTCATCGTGAAAACGCAGAAGAAAGCAGAAGGAGTGAAGGGTTGGGAGGCGGTGAATGCTTAGCGCACGGTCATGAAGATCTGCGGCAGCCAGGTGGTGAAGGCCGGCACAAAGGTCACCAGGCCCAGCGCAAAGATGAGCGCGCCATAGAACGGCCAGATGGTGCGCATGACGGTACCCACCGACACACCACCAATGGCGCAGCCGACAAACTGGGTCGTGCCTACCGGCGGGGTGTTCAGCCCCAGCGCGCAGTTGATCAGCAGCACAATGCCGAACTGCACCGAGCTCATGCCGTAGTGCTGGGCAATCGGCAAGAAGATGGGCGTGCACAGCAAGATGGTGGCGGCCATGTCGAGGAAGGTGCCGAGCAGAAACAGGATGATGTTGATCAACAGAAACACCATCCAGGGCGTGGTGGTGACCTGGGCCAGCATCTGGCCGGTGAGCTCGGCCACGCCGTAGAGGCTGATGAGGTAGCCAAAGGTGCTGGAGATGCCGATCAGCAGCAAGATGATGCCGGTGTTGCGCACGGCCTTGGAGGCGGCCTTGACAAAGTGCGACCAGCTGAGTGACCGGTAGACAAACACCGTCAGCGCCAGCGCATAGAGCACGGCGACCACGGCCGACTCGGTCGCGGTGAACACGCCCGACAGAATCCCGCCCAGAATCAGCACCACGACAAACAGACCCGGCAGCGCCGCGGCCAAGCTGCGGCCCACGACCTGCCAGCCGGGGAAGGTGCCGGCCGGGTAACCACGGCGGCGTGCCACCCAGTAGGCCGCGCCCAGGTTGCTCAGGGTCAGGATCAGCGCCGGGATGATGGCCGCCAGAATCAGCGCCGCAATCGAGACCTTGCCGCTGGCCGCCAGCGCATAGATGATGATGTTGTGGCTGGTGGGCATCAGTGCGCCCACCAGGGCAGCATGCGTGGTCACGTTGACCGCGTAATCGGCGTGGTAGCCCTCTTTCTTCATCATCGGGATCATCACCGCACCCATGGCCGAGACATCAGCCACCGGCGAGCCCGAGACGCCACCAAACAAGGTGCAGGCCACTACGTTGGACATGCCCAGGCCGCCGCGCACATGGCCGATGAGCGCCCGCGCAAAGTTGACGATGCGGTCGGCAATGCCGCCGTGCAGCATCAGCTCGCCGGCAAAGATGAAGAACGGAATCGCCAGGAAGGAGAACACCCCCATGCCGGCAGTCATCTGCTGAAAGCCCACCTCCAGCGGCAGCCCCTCATAGGCCAGCGTGGCCAGCGCAGACAGACCAATGGAGAAGGCCACCGGCACGCCCAGCAGCAGCAGGACGGCAAAGCTCAGGCTCAGAATCAGCAAGGCTGTGGTCATCGCCGCGCTCCTAGTTGGGCTGCACTTCGCGGCCTTGCGCGAGTGCGATCAGGTGTTCGATGGAAAACAGCACAATCAGGCTGCCGGCAACGATGGCGGGCACGTATTTCCAGCCTTCGGACACGCCCAGGGTCGGCAGGCGGTAGTCCCAGACCGATTCGGCCAGCGACGCGCAGCCATAGGCCATGGCCGCGCCAAACACCAGGATCAGCGCATGGATCAGAAACTCCATCTTGGTGCGCAGCCAGTCCGGCGCCAGCACCAGGAGCGACTCCAGCCCGATATGGCCGCTGTCGCGCACGCCCACGGCGACGCCGAACATGGTCACATAGAGCACCAGCAACAGCGACAGGCTCTCGGCCCAGGTGGGCGTGTTGTTGAGCACATAGCGGCCAAACACCTGCCAGCTCACGGCAGCAATCAGCAGCATCAGGCCGGCAATTCCCAGCCACATGCACAAGCGCGACAAGGCGCTGCAAATCTTGGTAAACATCGTGGTGCCCGTGCAGGCCCGGGGCGTACAGCCTCCGGGCAAAGAGTTGCAAGGAGCCAGCACCCGGCGGGCACTGGCATTGGCGTGGGATCAGCGGCGGATCAAGGTGTTTCCTGCGCGCGCTTGACCAGGTCTTTCAACTTGGCATCGGTGATGAACTTGTCATACACCGGCCGCATCGCCGCCTGGAACGGGGCCTTGTCCACCTCGATGATCTCGGCGCCGCCCGCCTTCACGACCTCGAGCGACTTGGCCTCACGCTCGGCCCACTGCTTGCGCATATAGGGCACCGACTCCTTGGCGGCCTGGCGTACCCAGCGCTGCTCCTCGGGCGAGAGCTTGTCAAAGGTGCGTTTGGAGAACAGCAAAATCTCCGGCGCCATCGAGTGCTCGGTCTTGCTGAAGTACTTGGCGACTTCGAACGAGCGCGAGCTCTCAAACGTGGGGTAGTTGTTTTCGGCCGCATCGATGAGGCCGGTCTTCAGCCCGGTGTAGACCTCGCCCATCGGCATTGGCGTCGCATTGGCGCCCATCGCTTCGAGCATGCTCACCCACAGGTCGGACTGCTGCACGCGCACCTTCATGCCCTTCATGTCGGCCAGGCTCTTGACCGGCCGCTTGGCGGTGAACATGGAGCGCGCACCACTGTCGTAAAAGCCCAGGCCGATGAAGCCCTGTTTTTCGCAGGCTTTGAGGATCTCTTCGCCCACGGGGCCATCGAGCACCTTGTGCATGTGCTCCACTGAGCGGAACAAGAAGGGCATCGTGGGCACCACGGTCTCGTTGCAGACATTGTTCATCGCGCCTACGTTGACCCGCACCATCGCCAGCGCGCCGATCTTGGCCTGCTCGATGGTTTCCTTCTCGCCCCCCAGTGCCCCGTTGGGGTAGACGCGGATGCTGTGCTTGCCGCCGGACAGCGCCTTGAGGCGCTCGCCCATGAACTTCACCGCCTGCACGGTCGGGTAGTCGTCCGGGTGGATATCTGATGAACGAAATTCGGTGGCCTGAGCGCTGAGCGCCAGCAGACCGGCAGCCAGCGCTGCACTGAGAGTGGAAAGTCGCATTTGTCTACCTCGTTATCTCTATGGTTGGGGGAACATGCCCGAATGGTTTCCGGGTCTCTGGGTCACACACACCTCGCCTGTTTACAGGGGCCGAAATTCCGTCTCCTCCATTCCTGAAACGCCCGGGCGCAGCGCAAACACGCCACCGGCCAGCGGTTGGTCCGACAGATCGATACCGTCCGGCCGTATCGATGTGACATAGAGCACATCCAGGCCCGGGCCGCCAAAGGCGCACATCGCCGGCTTCTTGACCGGCAGCGCCAACGAGCGGTCCAGCCGGCCATCGGGCCGGAAGCGGTGCACCAGGCCCGCGTCGTTGCCGCAGATCCAGTAGCAGCCTTCGGCATCGATGGCCGCGCCATCGGGCCGGCCCGGCAGGCTCGTCATATCGACAAACTGGCGGCGGTTGTGGGGTGTGCCGGTGTCCGCGTCGTAGTCAAAGGCCCAGATCTGCTGGCTGCTGGGGTGCGAATCCGACAGGTACATGGTTCGCCCATCGGGGCTGAAGGCCAGGCCGTTGGGCGTGACCAGCGGGCCCAGCTGCAGATCCTGCGCGCGGCCTGCCGCCATGTCCTCTGCCCCAAAGCGGTAGAGCTTGCCCACCGGCTGCGCGGCGGCCATGTCCATCAGCATGCTGCCCGCCACAAAGCGGCCCTGGCGGTCGCAGCGCCCATCGTTAAAGCGCATGCCTGGCATGGCGTGGACGACGGCAGCCAGTTGTTGGGTGTGAGCCTCACCATCGCCCAGCGTCACCTGGTAAATGCCGTCTTCCAAGCCGGCAATCCAGCTGCGCGGCTCGCCCTGCCAGGCGGCGATGCAGGCCAGCATCTGCGGCAGCTGCCACTGCGTGGCGGCGCCCTGCCCCGGCTGCCAGCGCTGCAGCAGGCCGCGCGGTATGTCGGCCCAGTACAGCGCAGCCTCCTGCGCACGCCACACAGGGCTTTCGCCGGTGGCATTGCGGGCGTCGAGCACCAGCTCGGCGGCTGTCATGCAGACGGCTCCGGCGCATCGCCAAAGGGGCCTTGGGCGGTGAAGGCCCCGCCCTGGTAGACGGCGACCGGGTCGTTGGCCGCAGGGGCGGGTTGTGCCTCCACCTGGGCGCGCCAGGGCTCGGAGCTGTCCTTGGGCACAAAGCCCAGGTGGGCAGCGGCATGGTTGTCCCACCACAGGTCGCGGTTGGCCGATGCGCCGTAGACGACGGTATGGCCAACGTTAGGGGTGAACAGGCTTTTCTCGACCAGCTGCACCAGGTCGTCATAGCTCAGCCAGCTGTGCATCATGCGCCGGTCCTTGGGCGCGGGAAAGGACGAACCAATGCGTATGCTCACCGTCTCGATGCCGTAGCGGTCAAAGTAGAAACTCGCCATGTCCTCGCCAAAGGATTTGGACAGGCCGTAGTAGCCATCGGGGCGGCGGCGCGCATGGGCGTCGATCTTCTCGCTTTGCTGGTAAAAGCCGATCACATGGTTGGAGCTGGCAAACACAATGCGCTTCACGCCGTGGCGGCGCGCGGCCTCGTAGAGGTGGAAGATGCCTTTGATATTGGCCTCCAGCACCTCTTCAAAAGGCCGCTCCACCGACACACCGCCCAGGTGCACGATGGCGTCGCAGCCGGCCACCATCGCGTCGACGGCCTGCTTGTCGGCCAGGTCGCAGGGGACGACTTCTTCTTGCGCATCCCGCGGCGCGCCCATGCCGGCGATGTCGGACACGCGCAGCACAGGGGCCAGGCCGCGCAGGCGCTGGCGCAGCACCTGGCCCAGGCCGCCGGCAGCACCAGTCAACAGCAAGCGTTGCAGCGGGGTTGTTTGTGCCTGCATGGCCTGCTCCTTTCCATAAAAAAAGGCGCTTATGAAAAGCGCCTGGGGTGGTCAGCCTTGAGCCAGGCCGTCGATGGCAGAACGCATGTTCTTCAGGGCCTTCACCACCAGCGCAGGGTCGGTGGCGAACGACAGGCGGATATAAGGCGACATGCCAAAGGCCGCGCCCGGCACGGTGGCCACATTGGCCGCCTTGAGCAGAAAGCTCGAGACGGCAGCATCGCTGTCCAGCACCTGGCCTTCGGCCGTGCGGCGGCCGATCAGGCTTTGGCAACCGAGGAACAGGTAGAAGGCGCCATCGGGCACCGACGACAGGGTCAGCTCAGGCACGATGGCCAGCTCGCGGCGAATGGTCTCGAGCCGGTCCACAAAGGTCTGGCGCGCCTGGCGCACGCAGTCCTGGTCGCCCAGCAAAGCCGCTTGCGCAGCGGCCTGCGCCACCGATGTGGCACTGGTGCAGCTTTGCGATTCGAGCTTGTTCATGCCGCCGATCAGCTTCTCGGGGCCTGCCGCATAGCCAATGCGCCAGCCGGTCATCGCGTAGGACTTGGAGACGCCGTTGATGATCAGCATGCGGTCCTTCAGATAAGGACAGGCCTGGGCGAACGAGACAAAGGGCACACCGGTCAGGATGATGTGCTCGTAGATTTCATCGGACATGACCAGCACATCGGGGAAGTCCTTGAGCACCTCGCCCAGCGCCTGCAGCTCGGCGCGGCTGTAGACCGCGCCGGTGGGGTTGCCGGGACTGTTGATGATCAGCCAGCGGGTCTTGGCCGTGATGCTCTGGCGCAGCGCGTCGGGCGTGAGCTTGAAGCCCACCGCTTCTGCGCAAGGCACATAGACCGGCACGCCGCCATGCAAGGCCACGATGTCGCCATAGGACACCCAGCAAGGGGTGGGCACCACGACTTCGTCGCCGCTCTCCAAGGTCGCCATGAAGGCATTGAAGATCAGCTGCTTGGCGCCGACACCGGTGGTGATCTCGGCCACCGTGTAGTCGAGTTCGTTGTCCTGTTTGAACTTCTGCGCAATCGCCTTGCGCAGGCTCTCGGTGCCGGCCGGCACCGTGTACTTGGTGGCACCGGCCTTGGCCGCGGCCATCGCCGCATCAATGATGTGCTCGGGCGTATTGAAATCGGGCTCACCAATGCTCAGGTCGATGACATCGATGCCTTCGGACTTCATCTTCTTGGCCAGCGAGGAAATCGCCATGCTCGGCGACGAAGGCAGGCCCTCGACTTTTTGACTTAGCTTCAACATAAATTCGCAATCGCTCGGTTTCTCTTAGATGCCCTTGTCATTGGGGTTGGCGTAGAGCGCCTTGGTCGAATCGCTGAGCGGGAAGTTGATGTTCACGTTGCGCGGAGGGATCGTGGTCATGAACCACTTCTGGTAGAGCGCTTCCATCTCGCCGGACTTGATCATCGCGTAGACGGTGTCATCGACCAGCTTCTTGAACGTCGGGTCATCCTTGCGCAGCATCACGCCATAGGGCTCGGTGCGCAGCGGCTCGTTGAGGATCACATACTGGTCGCGCTGGGGCGAGGTGGCGATAAAGCTGGCCAGTTGCACGTCATCGAGCACAAAGGCGTCGGCCTTGCCCGATTCGAACATCACAAAGGCTTCGGACGGGTCCTTGCCATAGACCTCGTTGAACTTCACGTTCTGGGCCTTTTTGTAGGCGCGCAGCAGCTGGATCGAGGTGGTGCCGGTCACGGTGGCCACATTGCGGTTTTGCAGATCGGCAATACCTTTGACTGGCGAGTCCTTGCGCACGGCCAGGGTCACATTGGCCGAGAAGTAGCTCGGCGAGAAGGAGACTTGCTCCTGGCGCGCAAGGGTGTTGGTCACCGGTGTGCAGTCCAGATCGACGGTGCCGTTCTGCACCAGCGGGATGCGGCTGGTGGGCGTGGTGATCAGGTACTTGATTTCCATCTTCTGCAAGCCCGCCGCCTTTTGCGCCGCCTCTGCTACCTTCAGGCAGATGTCATTGATCAAGCCGATAGGGTCCGCATTGCCGTTGACCTTGTAGCTGAAGGGCACGGACATGTCGCGCGCACCGATGGTGATTGCGCCGTTCTGCTTGATCTTCTCCAGCGTGGAGGTCTGCGCTTGCGCCAGGGAAGCAGCCAGCAGAGTGACGGCACATACGGTGGTTTTGGAGAAAAGCTTGAGCATGATTGGAAAGTAGGTTACAACAAGGCATCAGTCATGTGTTGTCTGACGACAGGTGTGAATTATGATCACAGCTATGCTCAAAAGCCCCTCGGAATTACCCGCATCCTCGTCAATGGCATCAGGCCAGGATGCCACTTTGCACGGTTGCCACACCCCGCAAGGCAGCTGCTTGGCCCACCTTCAGCCGGATCACAGCTATGCTTAAAAGCCCCTCGGAATTACCCGCATCCCCGTCGATGGCATCGGCCAGCGCTGCCACTTTGTACGGTTGCCGCGCCGCAAAAGCCAACGGCCAGGCCCACGTTCTGCCGGATCACAGCCATGCTTAAAAGCCCCTCGGAATTACCCGCTTCCCCGTCAATGGCATCGGCCAGCGCTGCCACTTTGTGCGGTAGCCGTGCCGCAAAAGCCAACGGCCAGGCCCACGTTCTGCCGGATCACAGCCATGCTTAAAAGCCCCTTGGAACTCGCTACAACCCCATCGATGGCCATAGACTCCGCCGCCAGTCTGCGCGGCAGCCGTGCCGCCAAGGGCAGCCGCAGCCTGGCCAATCTGTTGTCGGAAGAATTTGAAAACAAGATCCGCCAGGGGCTGTTGCAAGAGGGCGACAAGCTGCCCACAGAAACCGAACTGGTGCGCAGCTATGACGTCAGCCGCACAGTGGTGCGCGAGGCGTTGTCCAAATTGCAGGCCTCGGGTTTGGTGGAGACCAAGCACGGCATCGGCACCTTTGTGCTGCCCGCGCGCAGCACGCCGGGCATGGTGCTCAGCGCCCACGAGCTGAGTGAATCGGTCGATGTGCTCGCGGTGCTGGAGCTGCGCATCAGCCTGGAGACCGAGGCGGCGGGACTGGCTGCGACCCGGCGCCAGGAGCCGCATCTGCGCGCGATGCGCACTGCGCTGCAGGCCTTTGAGCAGAACTTTGCACTGGGCCGCGAGACCGTGAGCCATGACCTGGACTTTCACCTGAGCATCGCCAAGGCCACCGGCAACCGCTATTTCCAGGAGATCCTGCAGCACTTTGGCTCGATGCTGATTCCGCGCAACCGGATTGCCTCGATCCACATCCCCACGCGCGACCCGGACTACCTCAAGCGCGTCAACCGCGAGCATGAAGAGATCTTCTCCGCGATCGAGCGCCAGGATGCGGACTCGGCCCGCGCTGCGATGCGCATCCACCTGACCAACTCGCGCGAACGCCTGCGCCTGGCACAGCGCCTGGCCCAGGAGCAGCAAGCAACCGGCGCACCAGGCAGCGAGCGCTAAGCCGCGCAGCAGCCCGGCACGGGGCTGCTGCCTTCACGCCCCGGGTCGCGCCACCGCTGCGCCCGCCACACCTATCCGTTGGCGCAGCGCCCGGCCCGCCCCAGCGCCAGCCCACGGCGGCGCCAGGCGGCATGACCGGCCCAGCCGCCCACCCACACAAGCGTTTCCCCTAGTCAACCAAAGCTTGGCGATCTGCGTTTTGAGTTGTATGATGTCTTATATCTAAAAAGGAGACAAAGACCTATGCATCGCCGTTCGCACCTGATCTATTCAGCGCTGGCCCTGGCCGCCGGTAGCTTGTTATCGACTCCGCTGTTGGCGGCCGATGCATGGCCCAGCAAGCCGATCCGGCTGATTGTTCCCTACCCGCCCGGCGGCAGTTCGGACATCATTGCGCGCTCGATCGGCCAGCTGATCTCGCAAGAGCTCAAGCAGACGGTAGTGATCGACAACAAGCCCGGAGCGAACGGCAACCTGGGCGCCGAGTTTGTCACCCGCGCCCAGCCCGATGGCTACACCTGGCTGCTGTGCGACCTCGGAGCGCTCGCGATCTCCCCGTCCATCTACACCAAGCTGAGCTTTGACCCCAGCAAGGACCTGCGTGGCGCCGCCATGCTGGCCTACTCGCCGCACATGCTGGTGGTGCACCCGTCGGTGCAAGCCAACAACCTGCAGGAGCTGGTGGCCCTGTCCAAGAAGCAGGACCTGAACTTTGCCGTCACGGCCACCGGCAGCGCGCCGCATCTGGCCGGTGTCGAGCTGGCCCGGCTGACGGGCGCCAAATGGGTCTATGTGCCCTACAAGGGCGGCGTGCAATCGGTGCAGGACACGGTGGCTGGCCAGACCCAGGTGCTGATGAACGGCATGCTGGCCACCTACCCCCATGTGCAAAGCGGCAAGTTAAAGCTGCTGGGTATCTCCAAGAACACCCGCATGCCGCTGATCGCCGATGTGCCGACCCTGGCCGAGCAAGGCGCAGCCGGCTTTGCCTCGGGCACCTGGCAAGGCGTGGTACTGCCGGCCAAAACGCCAGAAGCGGTGATCCAGAAGGTGAACCAGGCGCTGCTGACTGCCATCCGCTCGCCCGAGGTGCGCTCGCGCCTGACCGGCCAGGGCGCCGAGGTGGTCACGATGACGCCGGCCGAGACTGACCAATTTTTCAAGGCCGAACGCCAGCGCTGGCGCACGGTCGTTCAAACCGCCAATCTGCAGCTCGATTGAGCCGCCCGGATTTGGCACTGTCGATTCCCTCTCTTTTCTTTGAAAGTTTGATATGAGCACCATGAGCCCCCAGGATGTGAAGAACGTGATGAGTTCCGGACTGCTGTCCTTCCCCATTACCGACTTTGATGCACAAGGCAACTTCAATGCCAAGGGCTATGCCGAGCGCCTGGAATGGCTGGCCCCGTTTGGCGCCAGCGCGCTGTTCGCCGCTGGCGGCACCGGTGAGTTCTTCTCGCTGACCGCCGAAGAGTACCCTGCGATCATCAAGACCGCCGTGGACACCTGCAAGGGCAAGGTGCCGATCATCGCCGGTGCAGGCGGCCCGACCCGCTTTGCGATCCAGTGCGCACAGGCTGCGGAAGCCGCTGGCGCCCACGGCATCCTGCTGATGCCCCACTACATGACCGAAGCCAGCCAGGAAGGCCTGGCCGCGCACGTCGAAGCCGTCTGCAAGAGCGTGAAGTTCGGCGTCATCATCTACAACCGTGGCGTGAGCCGTTTCACCCCCGAGACCGTGGCCAAGCTCTGCGAGCGCAACCCCAACCTGGTCGGCTTCAAGGACGGCGTGGGCGACATCGAAGCCATGTCGGCCATGTACCTGACGATGGGCGACCGCCTGGCCTACCTGGGTGGCCTGCCAACCGCCGAAGTCTATGCCGCCGCCTACAAGGCACTGGGCACGCCCGTGTACTCTTCTGCCGTGTTCAACTTCATCCCCAAGACCGCCATCCGCTTCTACGAAGCCGTGCGCACCGATGACCACGCCACCCAGCACCAGCTGCTCAAGGACTTCTTCATGCCCTACCTGAAGATCCGCAACCGCAGCGCTGGCTACGCCGTGTCCATCATCAAGGCCGGTGCCAAGCTGGTGGGCCACGATGCCGGTCCGGTGCGCGCGCCTTTGGCTGACCTCAAGCCCGAGGAAGTCGATATGCTGGCAGCACTGATCAAGAAGGTCGAAGCCTGATCTCCGTTGACCTCCTGGCCCGGTAACCACCTGCAGCACGGTGCTGCGGATGGTGCCGGGCTCTTTCCGTTGAAAGCCCTCTCCACACATGACTGCCACCCACCGCCCACGCGTGCTGCAAATGGGCAAGATGCCGCTGCCCGCGCTTGATGCCGATCTGGCCCAGGAATTCGATACCACCGTGCTGAGCGCACAAGCGGACCCGCAGCAGTTCCTGGCTGCCCACGGTTCGGAGTTTGCCTACCTGGTCACCTCGGCCAGCATGGGCGCATCGGCCTCGGTGATCCAGGCCTTGCCGGCGCTGCGCGGCATCAGCAGCTTTGGCGTGGGCTTTGATGCGCTGGACCAGCAGTCCATCCTCGCCCAGTCCGCGCGCGTGGGCTACACCCCCGGCGTGCTGGACGACTGCGTGGCCGACATGGCCTTTGCACTGCTGCTGGACAGTGCCCGCCGCCTGGCAGCGGCCGACCGCTTTGTGCGCGCGGGCCTGTGGCCCACCGAGCGCTTTGGCGTCTACACCCGTGCCTCGGGCAAGCGCCTGGGCATTCTGGGCATGGGCCGCATTGGCCGCCAGGTGGCGCGCCGCGCCAGCGGTTTTGACATGGAGGTGGCCTACCACAACCGCCGCCCAGTCAGCGATTCGCCGCACCGCTACATGGAGTCGCTGCAGGAACTGGCCCAGTGGTGCGATTTTCTGGTCATCACTGCTGCCGGTGGCGACGACACCCGCCACCTGGTCGATGCCCAGGTGCTGGACGCCCTGGGCCCGCAGGGTTTTGTGATCAATGTGGCGCGCGGCAGCGTGGTCGATGAAGCGGCCTTGCTGGACGCGCTGCAACACCAGCGCATTGCCGGCGCGGGCCTCGATGTGTTCGAGGACGAACCACGCCCCCTGCCCGGCCTGCTGCAGCAGGACAACGTAGTGCTGGCACCGCATATCGCCAGCGGCACCCAGGAGACGCGCCGCGCGATGGCCGATCTGGTGCTGGCCAACCTGCGCAGCTTGATCGCCAATGGCCAGCCGCTGCAGGAAGTGCCCTGGTCCCAAGCTGCGGCACAGGCCCGTGCTGGTTGAGAACGTTTTTACGACGACCGAACCATCCACCCATTTTTTTGAGAACAGGCCCAACCGCCTGGCAAGCTTATGACGACACACAACAACCTGATCAACGGCAGCTGGACACCCGGCAAGACCACCTCGCCCAACACCAACCCCAGCGACCTGTCCGACGTGATCGGCCAGTATGCGCAGGGCGATGCCAGCGATGTGGATGCCGCAGTGGCAGCAGCCACGGCGGCCTTCCCGGCCTGGAGCGTCTCGGGCATCCAGGCGCGCCATGATGCGCTGGACAAGATCGGCAATGAAATCCTGGCGCGCAAGGAAGAGCTGGGCGACCTGCTGGCCCGCGAAGAAGGCAAGACCCGGCCCGAGGCGATTGGCGAAGTGGCCCGCGCCGGCCAGATCTTCAAGTTCTTTGCCGGTGAATGCCTGCGCCTGGCCGGTGAGAGCCTGCCGTCGGTGCGCCCCGGCATTGGCGTGGAAATCACGCGCGAGCCCGTCGGTGTCGTCGGCCTGATCACCCCCTGGAACTTCCCCATCGCCATTCCGGCCTGGAAGATCGCACCGGCGCTGGCCTTTGGCAACTGCGTGGTGATCAAGCCCGCCGATCTGGTGCCCGGCAGCGCCTGGGCGCTGGCCGACATCATCCACCGCAGCGGCATCCCCGCCGGTGTCTTCAACCTGGTGATGGGCCGGGGCCGCATCATTGGCGATGCGCTGGTGCAGCACCCCGATGTGGCCGCGATCAGCTTTACCGGCTCGGTCGGTGTGGGCCGGGGCATTGCCGAGGCCTGCGTGAAATCGGGCAAGAAGGTGCAGCTGGAGATGGGTGGCAAGAACCCGCAGGTGGTGCTCGACGATGCCGACCTGGCCCAGGCGGTGGAGCTGTCGGCCCAGAGCTGCTTTTACTCGACCGGCCAGCGCTGCACCGCATCGAGCCGCCTGATCGTCACCGACAAGATCTACCCGGCCTTCGTGCAGGCGCTGCAAGAGCGCATGGCCAAGATCAAGGTCGGCGATGCGCGCGCCGCCGGCACCGATATCGGCCCCGTGGTGAGCCAGGCCCAGCTGGAGCAGGACCTGAGCTATGTGGAAATCGCCCAGGCTGAAGGCGCCGTGCTGGCCACGGGCGGCAGCCGCATTGCCTGCCACACCGGCAGCGGCAAGGAAGGTTTTTTCATGCAACCGGCCCTGCTGGTGGACAGCACACCCCAGATGCGCATCAACCGCGAAGAGGTGTTTGGCCCCGTCGCCAGCGTGATCCGCGTGCGGGACTACGAAGAGGCGCTGGCCGTCGCCAATGACACCGCCTTTGGCCTGTCTGCCGGTATTGCCACTACCAGCCTGAAGTACGCCAGCCACTTCAAGCGCCATGCCCAGGCCGGCATGGTGATGGTCAACCTGCCCACCGCAGGCGTGGACTACCATGTGCCGTTTGGTGGCCGCAAGGGATCGAGCTACGGCCCGCGCGAGCAAGGCCGCTATGCGCAGGAGTTCTACACCACGGTGAAGACCGCCTATACGCTGGCTTGAACGCTGCGCCAGCACCAGGCGCTTTGCGGGCATCCGGTGGCCCTCCACCTGATGCCCGCGCAGTACCTGGTCGCTCTCAGGTAATACGCTTGGCGGAAAATGGCAGGATGAAACTTCTGCCTGACCTCTCTCTGCCGGTGACGGCCGACATCAACGATCCCCAGCCGCTGATCCTCTACCATGGCCGCAACTGCCCCGATGGCTATGGCGCGGCGCTGGCGGCCTGGCTGTTCTTCTCCGGCAACGCAGAGTTTCGCGGCCTGGACCACGGCGAAATCCAGACCGTGGACGACCTGGGGCCGCTGACTGGCCGCACGATCTACATCCTCGACTTCGCCTTTGGCCCCGAGCTGTTGGCAGCCATTGAGGCCCAGGCCCACAAGCTGGTGCTGCTGGACCACCACAAGAGCGCCGCTGAAAAGCTCAATGGCTACCAATGCACCTGCGGCGTCGTGCATTTCGACATGAACAAGTCGGGCGCACGCCTGGCCTGGGAGTTCTTCTTCCCCAAGGACCCGATCCCCGCGCTGGTGTTGCACATCGAAGACCGCGATATCTGGCGCTGGCAGTATCCCGACAGCGGTGCCTTTTTGGCCGCGCTGGACATGGAGCCGCGCAGCTTTGAGCGCTGGGCCGAGATTGCGGCCTTCAGCCCCGAGCAGCTGAGCGCCTTCATGGCCCGTGGCGGCGCGATGGACGAGAAATACCTCAAGCTCTGCAGCGATATCGCCGAAGGCGCGCAGCCGCTGGTGTTCAACGGCGTGGCCGGCCTGATGGTCAATGCCCCGGGCATGTTCCACAGCCAGGTCGGCGACATCCTCGCCAAGCAAAGCGGCAGCTTTGCGCTGATGTGGAGCGCCAGCCCCAAGGGCGCCAAATGCGGCCTGCGCTCGCGCTCGGATTTCAACTGCATCCCGCTGGCCGAAAGCATGGGCGGCGGCGGCCATGCCCAGGCCTGCGGCTTCCGCATGGGGGTGGACCGCATCCCCGAGCTGCTGGCAGGCACGCTGACCGCCCGGCCTGAAGACGCACTGCCGCCAGCGCGCCCCGCCCCTACGCCGGCGCCAACCGGCACGCCATGATGCCTGCCACCCGCACAGGCAGCAGCACCTGGGCGCAGCAATGCCCCCTGTGCGGCCAGAGCAATGGCTGCGCGGTGGCCCAGGGCCTGCCCGCTGCCCAGTGCTGGTGCATGAGCGCAGAGATCGATCCCCAGGCCTTGGAACGCCTGGCCCCTGCCGAGCGGGGCCAACGCTGCATCTGCCCGGCCTGTGGGCGTGCGCAGCCCGATCCCGGCGCCCGCCCCAACCGGGGTGACTGACAAGCGCCAACCCCAGGATCATCATCAAACGCCCGGGGCCTGCCCGCAGCCGCCCCACCAGGCCCCTCGCCAAACGCGCCCCCTCCGCCCAGCCCACGCCATGCAGATAAGACACCACACCTCCCAGGATCTGCGCAGCCTCTATGGGGAGCGCTTCCGCTGGTACCTGCTGTTCAGCGTCATGGTGGGCACGATGGCCTCGATCATCTCCTCGACCATCTTCAATGTCGCCATCCCGGCGATGAGCCTGCACTTTCAGCTCGGCCAGTCGCGCGCGCAATGGGTGACCTCGTCCTTCATGGTGGCCACGACGGTGGCGATGCTGACCACGCCCTGGCTGCTGTCGCGCTACGGCTACCGCAACACCTACCTGGGCGCCGTGCTGCTGCTGATGCTGGGGGGCATTGGCGGGGGTTTTAGCAGCGACTACAACCTGGTGCTGGTGGCGCGCGTGGTCGAAGGCCTGGCGGCCGGTGTGATCCAGCCGATTCCGGCCATCATCATCCTGCATGCCTTTGCCGCCCATGAGCAAGGCCGCGCCAATGGCCTGTTTGGCATGGGCATCGTGCTGGCGCCGGCCATCGGCCCCAGCGTGGGCGGCCTGCTGGTCGACTGGATGGGCTGGCGCTCGGTGTTCTTCATGGTGGTGCCGCTGTGCCTGGCCTCGGTCTGGCTGGCGCTGAAGTTTGTGCCCGTCAATGCGCCGGGTGGCGCCGCAGCCGACCGCCATGGCAAAAGCCTGGACTGGCTGGGCCTGGCCATTGCGACCACTGGCACGGTCTGCCTGCTCAATGGCCTGGTGGCGCTGCATGGCACGGGCTGGCAGCAAAGCGCCATACTGCTGGCCATTGCGCTGGTCTGCCTGCCCGCCTTCATCGCGTGGCAGCGGCGCTTGCTGGCCCAGGGCGGCAAGCCGCTGATGGACCTGCGCCTGTTTGCCTGCAAGCCTTTTGCGGCCGGCTGCATTGTGGCCTTTATCTATGGCGTGGCCTTGTTTGGCTCCACCTACCTGCTGCCGGTGTTCATGCAGCTGGGGCTGTCCTACTCGGCCTCGGTGGTCGGCACCACCATGCTGCCCGCCGGCCTGGTGCTGGGCGGCGTCATCGCGCTGGCCGGCCGCATGGCCGACCGCACCCCCGTGCACTGGCTGGTGATCGGCGGCCTCTCGCTGCTGGCGCTGTCCTTCGTGCTCACGGGTGTGCTGCAACCGGGCTCGTCGCTGTGGCTGCTGATCGGCTACACGGTGCTGGGCCGCGTCGGTCTGGGCTTTATCCTGCCCTCGCTCACCCTGGGCAGCATGCGGCCGCTGGACAAGAGCCTGATCTCGCAGGGCTCGAGCAGTTTCAGCTTTCTGCGCATGCTCGGCGGCGCCGCTGGCGTCAGCCTCTGCGGCATCTTTCTGGAGTGGCGCGTGGCCTTCTACGCCAACCAGTCGCCCGCGATCGACATTGCGCTGGCCGAACGCGTCGCGGGCTTTCGCGACACCTTTTTGATGCTGGCCGTGGTCTGTGTGCTGGCCGGCATTGCCGCCCGCCAGCTACAGCCGCGTGCGGGCGCCAAGCCCTGAGCGGCTGGCGAATGGTCTACACTGGGCCATCCAACGGTTTTCAAAGAGTTTTTGCCATGTGCCAACTGCTGGGGATGAACTGCAACACCCCCACCGACATCAACTTCAGCTTCAGCGGCTTTTCGCAGCGGGCCGGCAATACCGACCACCACAGCGATGGCTGGGGCATCGCCTTCTTTGAAGAAGGCGGCCTGCGCCTGCTGATGGACCACCAGCCCGCCGTCCAGTCGCCGGTGGCCGAGCTGGTGCGGCGCTACCCCATCCAAAGCCGCAATGTGATTGCGCATATCCGCAAGGCCACCCAGGGCCAGGTGATGCTGCAAAACTGCCACCCCTTTGTGCGCGAGCTCTGGGGCAAGAACTGGGTGTTTGCCCACAATGGCGACCTCAAGGATTTCCGCCCGCGCCTGCACAGCCACTTTCACCCGGTGGGCGACACCGACAGTGAGCATGTATTTTGCTGGCTGATGCAGGAGCTGTGGAAATCCCATGCCGGCACGCCCAGCATTGCCGAGCTGACCCACACCTTGCGCGAGCTGGCCGCGCAGATCGCGCCCCAGGGCACCTTCAACTTTCTGCTCTCCAACGGCGAGGCGCTCTGGGCCCATGCCAACACCTTCCTGTGCTACACCGAGCGCGCGCATCCCTTTGCCCAGGCCCAGCTGAGCGACGAGGACCTGAGCATTGACTTTGCCACCTGCACCACACCACAGGACCGGGTGGCCGTGGTGGTGACCGCGCCGCTGACCACCAACGAACAGTGGACGCCTTTCCAGCCCGGCGAGCTGATGGTGTTTGCCGACGGCCGGCGTCTGCCGCTGTAATCAACAAACCCGGCAGCGCCGGGTTTGTTTTTGGTACGTCTGCGCGAAAGTCTTCAGGCCAGCGCGCGGGTGATCAGAATCTTCTGCACATCGCTGGTGCCTTCATAGATCTGGCAGACCCGCACATCGCGGTAGATGCGCTCGACCGGAAAATCATTGACGACGCCATAGCCGCCCAGGGTCTGGATGGCAGCGCTGCAGACGCGCTCGGCCATTTCGCTGGCAAACAGCTTGGCCATGGCCGCTTCCTTGAGGCAAGGCTGGCCGGCATCGCGCAGGCTGGCGGCATGCCAGATCAGCTGGCGCGCGGCCTCGATCTGCGTGGCGCATTCGGCCAGGCGAAAGCCAACGGCCTGGTGGTTGATGATGGCGGTGCCAAAGCTCTCGCGCTCCTTGGCGTACTGCACGGCCACGTCAAAGGCGCTGCGCGCCATACCCACGCTTTGGGCGGCAATGCCGATGCGCCCGCCTTCGAGCGCGCCCAGCGCAATCTTGTAGCCCTCGCCCTCGGCGCCAATCAGGTTCTCGGCCGGCACCACGCATTGCTCAAAATTGATCTGTGCGGTATCGCTGCTGTGCTGGCCGAGCTTGTCCTCCAGCCGCGCGACCTGGTAGCCGGGGTTGTCGGTGGGCACGATAAAGGCGCTCATGCCCTTTTTGCCGGCGCCCTTGTCGGTCACCGCAATCACAATCGCCATCTGCCCGTTCTTGCCGCTGGTGATGAACTGCTTGACGCCGTTGATCACATAGGCATCCCCCTGCCTGGTGGCGGTGGTGCGCAGCGCGCTGGCGTCCGAGCCCACATGGGGCTCGGTCAGGCAGAAGGCGCCCAGCATCTCGCCCCTCGCCAGAGGGGCCAGCCATTGCTTCTTTTGCGCATCGCTGCCGTAGCGCATCAGGATGGCATTGACGGGGCAGTTGGTCACGCTGATGGCGGTGCTGGTGCCGCCGTCGCCCGCAGCAATCTCTTCGAGCACCAGGGCCAGGCTGATGTAGTCCAGCCCTGCGCCGCCCAGCGCATCGGGCACGCAGATGCCGTAGGCACCGAGCTGGGCCAAGCCCTGGTGGGCCGCCTTGGGGAACACATGGTCGCGGTCCCACTGCGCAGCGTGCGGCCACAGCTCGGCCTGGGCAAATTCACGCACCGCATCGCGGATCATCGTCTGGTCGTCGTTCAAAAGCATGGGTTTGTCTCCGGATTTTCTAGTTCTGGCGCGGTCTGGCAGGCTGGCTTACCAATGCTTGGCGCGGCGGCCATCGTGGTGCAGCAGGCGCCCCTTGTCCGCATCGCTGACCGAAGCCAGGGTCTTGCGCATGTCGCTCACGCTTTGCTGCACGGTCAGGGGCGCTTCTTGCCCGCCCATGTCGGTCTGCACCCAGCCCGGGTCCAAGGTGATCAGGCGCGCTCCCGGGTAGTCATGCTGGGCCGAGGCCACCGCCATATTCAGCGCCGTCTTGCTGACGCGGTACAGCCAGGAGTAGCTGTCGTCCACACCTTCGATCTGCGACATCGACGACGAGATAAAGGCAAACACGCCGCCGCTGGCCTCGACAATCGGGCCGATCTGCGGCAACAACTGCATCGCACCCAGCACATTGGTGTGCATCACCGCATCAAAATCGGCCTGCGTCGGCACCTCGCGGGCGTTGGGCCGGCGGATCACCCCTGCCACATACATCGCCACATCGATCTGCTGGCCAGCCAACGCAGTCGCCAGCGCGGTCACACTCTCGGGCTGGAGCACATCGACCAGGAACGCCTGCGCGCCCAGCGCCTGCAGGCGCGCCTGGGCCTCGGTATCCCGCACCGTGGCCAGCACGGTCCAGCCTGCCTGCGCATATTCCCGCACCAGCTCCAGGCCGATGCCGCGCGAGGCGCCAATCACCAAAATCACAGCCATTCCCACGCCCTCCTTGGCGGTTGTTGTCACTGTCCCTGTTCTTGCAGAATCTGCTGCTGGTAGCGCGCCACCATATCCGCCTGTGGCTCGGGCGCCGCAGTCAAGCCCATCTGGTCATGGATCATCTGGTTGAGCGTGGGCAGGGTGCTGCGCGCAATCTGTGCCTCGGCCTGCCACAGGCGCGAGCGCATCAAGGCCTTGGCGCAGTGCAGATAGGCTTCGCGCACCTCGATCTCGATCACCAGCTTGGGCCGTTGGCGCTCGCCGTCAAACACATCGATAAAGCGGGCCTCATCGCGCAGCTTTGCGGTGCCGTTGACGCGCAAGGTCTCATCCACGCCCGGCAGCAGGAACAGCAGCGCAATGCGCGCATCGGTCAGCAGGTTGCTGAGAGAATCCAGCCGGTTATTGCCACCGGCATCGGGCAGCAGCAGATGCTGCGCGCCCTGGCATTTGACAAAGCCCGGCGGCCCGCCCCGGGGCGAGGCATCGAGCATCTCGGCCGCCTGCCCGGCCGTGGCCACCACGCACAGCGGCGACAGCGCAATAAAGCGCTGGCAATGGGCATCGAGGTGGCCTAGCTGCTTGGCCAGCGCGCGCTCGGCGGGCTGGGCGTAGAGGGCGCGCAGTTGCTCCGTCGTTTCGATCATGCGGCCTCCGGGTCGTCACCGTCCGCATCGGCCGCCGCGGCGCCGGCTGCCGCATACACGGCCAGGTAGGCATCCCAGGACGGATCGAATGACACCTCGACGCGCCCAGGCGAGGCCGCCGCCTGCTGCTGCAGCAACTGCTGGGCGGCCGCAGCGTCATCGACGTAATAGCAGGCGCTGCGCTCGCGCATACCTTCAATACGGGTGTAGGCCAGGATACCGGTCTCCATGCGCTCGAGCGCCGCTTGCAGGCTCTCTTGCGCATCGCGCGCCTGGTCCAGGCTCTGGCCGTCTTCAAACGGCAAGGTCCATTGCAGGCAGTAGGGCAGATCGGCGCGCGTGGCCACGGCATTGGCCGACAGGCGCAGGCCCAGCAGATCGGGCACGGCGTCAGCTGCCGCATCGCGGCGGCGTGCTTCGAGCATTTTCCAGCGGTCGTCGTCTGCCGAGGGAAAGCGGTAGCTGCGCCCCAGGCTGTCGCGCAAAAAGGCATCGAACACCGCCGGAAAGGCGGACAGCGGGCCGACGCCGGCGACTTCCGGCGCAAAGCCATCAACTACCTCGACCGGGCCCACGCGCACAGCGAAATCCCATTCACCCAGCGCGTGGTCCAGCATGATGAAGGCCATGTGCTGGGCCAGCTCGCGCTGCGCGGGCGCAATGATCTTCTCAAAGCCCAGCTCCAGGCCGACGATGCCGCCGGCATCGTAGTGGGCCACCAGCACATCCGAGCAGGAGAGCTCCAGGCCCTCCATCGCCATGCTGAAATCCTGGATGGGGCTGCGGTTGCGGAACGCCTGCACCTTGTAGCCCGGCAGGCTGGGGGCGGCACGCACCAGGGCCATCAGGTTCTCGAACTGGTCGACATTGCCGTGGGCGCTGAACACCAGACGCGAAAACAGGCTGCCTTCAGAGCGCTCCAGCTCCAGGGCCAAATCGGGGGCAACGCGGGCCAGCATCTCATTGGCCTGCGCCACAAAGGCTTGGTTGGGCAGCAGTGCCAGGTGGCGCTCTTGGTAGACCAGCTCCTGCCAGAAGGACTCGATGTCCTGCGCTTGCAGCTGCCCCGGGCCGGGGCCCACCGATTCGTTCGTCATAGTTTCTCCTCTTTCAGGATGACTAGACTACATGATTTCAATCGCCATCGCAGTGGCCTCACCTCCGCCGATGCACAGGGTGGCCAGGCCACGGCGCTTGCCGCGAGCCTGCAGTGCGTGCAGCAGGGTCACGATGATGCGTGCACCACTGGCACCAATGGGGTGGCCGAGCGCGCAGGCGCCGCCGTTGACGTTGACGATGTCGTGCGAGACCTTCATGTCGGCCATCAGTGCCATCGGCACCACGGCAAAGGCTTCGTTGATTTCCCACAGGTCCACATCCTCGACCTTCCAGCCGGCTTTTTTCAGGGCCTTCTCGGTCGCGCCGATCGGTGCGGTGGTGAACCACTCGGGCTCTTGCGCATAGCTGGCATGGGCTACGATCTTGGCCAGCGGCTTGCAGCCCAGCTCCTTGGCGGTGGACTCGCGCATCAGCACCAGAGCTGCGGCACCATCGTTGATGCTGGAGCTCGACGCCGCCGTGATGGTGCCGTCTTTCTTGAACGCGGGCTTGAGGGCGGCGATCTTGTCCAGCCGCGCCTTGCCGGGGCCTTCGTCTTCCGTCACGGTCACATCGCCCTTGCGCGTGGACACGGTGACTGGCGTGATCTCGGCCTTGAAGGCACCGGACTGGGTCGCCGCCTGCGCGCGCTGCACGCTGGCAATCGCAAACTGGTCCTGCTGCTCGCGGCTGAACTGGTACTTGGCGGCACAGTCCTCGCCAAAGGTGCCCATCGAGCGGCCGGGTTCATAGGCGTCTTCCAGGCCATCGAGCATCATGTGGTCGAACACCTTGTCATGGCCCATGCGGTAGCCGCCACGGCCTTTTTTGAGCAGATAGGGGGCGTTGGTCATGCTTTCCATGCCGCCTGCCACCATCACATCGCGGCTGCCAGCCACCAGCTGGTCATGGGCCAGGATGGTGGCTTCCATGCCGGCACCGCACATCTTCGACAGGGTCACGGCGCCGGTGCTCTTGGGCAAGCCGCCCTTGAACAAGGCCTGCCGCGCCGGGGCCTGGCCCTGGCCGGCCATCAGGCAGTTGCCAAACAGCACTTCTTCCACTTTTTCAGGGGCGACACCCGCGCGCTCCACCGCAGCCTTGATGGCTGCGCCACCCAGGTCATTGGCCGAGAGCTCGGCAAAATCGCCCATGAAAGCACCCATGGGGGTACGGGCTGCGCCAACGATAACGACGGGATCATGCATCGGGTGTCTCCTGATTGAATTCGGGTCTTGTGCGGCTGGCACCTCGGGGCCCGCTCGCGCTGTAAAAAAAGCAGCCCTGACCCAGGGCTGCCTTGCGGGTTTAATCGCGCTTGCGTTCGGCCACCAGGGCCACGGCGCGTTGGTGGACTTCGGCCAGCCCGCCAATGCCTGGCACGGTCATTTCCAGATCGGTGATCAGACCGTTCTTGAGGCTATAGCACCAGCCGTGCAAGGTCACCTTCTGGCCACGCGTCCAGGCGTCCTGCAAGATGGTGCTCTGCGCCACATTCACCACCTGCTCGATGGCATTGAGCTCGCACAGCGCATCATGGCGGTGCTGGGGCGAGAGGCTTTGCAGCAAGGCCAGGTGCTTGTCGCGCACATCGCGCACGTGGCGCGTCCAGTTGTCGACCAGGCCCAGGCGCAGGCCTTCGAGCGCCGCGAGCACACCGCCGCAGCCGTAGTGGCCCACGACCATCAGGTCCTGGATCTTGAGCTGGTCCACCGAGTACTGGATGGTCGACAGGCAGTTCAGATCGCTCGGAACCACCACGTTGGCCACATTGCGGTGCACAAACACTTCACCGGGCTCCAGACCGGTGATCTGGTTGGCCGGCACGCGGCTGTCGGAACAACCGATCCACATGTACTTGGGGTGCTGCTGCGACATCAGGCCCGTGAAGAACCCGGGGCGGTCACGCTCCATCTGCTCTGCCCACAAACGGTTGTGGTCAAACAGGTCTTTGATGGAGGTCGTAGTCATAAGGCTATCCTTTGTTGTGTGGGTATCAGGATGGCGCAGCGCAGCCGGTCAGCAGGTTTCTGCGAACAGCTCACGCCCAATCAACATGCGGCGAATCTCGCTGGTGCCGGCGCCAATTTCATAGAGTTTCGCATCTCTCCACAGGCGGCCGAGGGGATACTCGTTGATATACCCATTGCCGCCATAGATTTGCACGCCTTCGCCGGCCATCCAGGTGGCCTTCTCGGCGCACCACAGGATGACGCTGGCGCAGTCCTTGCGCACCTGACGAACATGGTCGGTTCCGAGCAGATCGAGGTTTTTAGCAACCGTATAAGCAAAAGAGCGGCCTGCTTGCAGCACGGTGTACATATCGGCCACCTTGCCCTGGATGAGCTGGAACTCACCAATGCTCTGGCCAAACTGCTTGCGGTCGTGGATGTAGGGCACGACGTTGTCCATCACCGACTGCATGATGCCTAGGGGGCCGCCGGTCAGCACGGCGCGCTCATAGTCTAGGCCACTCATCAGCACCTTGGCACCGCCATTGAGCTGGCCCAGCACGTTCTCGGCCGGCACTTCGACGTTCTGGAACACCAGCTCACCGGTGTGGCTGCCGCGCATGCCCAGCTTGTCCAGCTTCTGCGCAATGGAGAAACCCGGCATGCCCTTCTCGATCAGGAAAGCGGTCACGCCACGGGCCCCCATCTCCGGCTCGGTCTTGGCATACACCACCAGGGTGTCGGCGTCCGGGCCGTTGGTGATCCACATCTTGTTGCCGTTGAGCAGGTAGTAGCCGCCCTTGTCCTCGGCCTTGAGCTTCATGCTGATGACATCGGAGCCGGCACCGGGCTCGCTCATTGCCAATGCACCCACATGCTCACCGCTGATCAGCTTGGGCAGGTACTTGGCCTTCTGGGCTTCATTGCCGTTGCGGTTGATCTGGTTAACGCAGAGGTTGCTGTGGGCGCCATAGGACAGGCCCACCGAGGCGCTGGCGCGGGAGATCTCCTCCATCGCCACCATATGGGCCAGGTAGCCCATGTCCGCGCCGCCGTATTGCTCGGACACCGTGATGCCCAGCACGCCCAGGTCGCCAAACTTGCGCCACAGGTCCATGGGAAACTGGTCATTGCGGTCGATCTCGGCGGCACGCGGCGCGATCTCGGCCTGCGCGAACTCGCGCACGGCGTCGCGCAGGGCGTCGATATCCTCACCCAACTGGAAATTCAGGCCTGGTAATCTGGACATGGTCTTGTCTCCTATCTATATGGCGCACCCGATGCCGCCGATACGCAGCAAAGCTGCTAGAGCTGCATCATTACGTTTACGTTCACGTCAACTATATATTATTTTTTTGACGGCTGCTTTGCGAGCAAAGCATGGGCTTCCTGCATATGCTCATCAATTTCTGCCAAGTTGGCCTGCAAATCTGCCAACTGCGTCTGCAGGCGCTGGCGATGCGCCGTCAGCACCTCGATAAAGCGGCTCAGCTGCACACCGGTATCGCGCGGTGACTCATACAGATCAATGATCTCCTTGGCCTCCTGCAAGCTCAGCCCCAGGCGCTTGGCGCGCAAGGTCAGGCGCAGGCGCGTGCGCTCCTTGGCCGAGTAGACGCGCTGCTTGCCGCCGGTGCCGGTGCGCTCGGGGTGCAACAGGCCCATGTCCTCGTAAAAGCGGATGGCCCGGGTGGTCAGATCAAATTCTGCAGCCAGCTGCCCGATGGAATAAGTCGGTGTCATGGTCTCCCTGCACGCCCTTGTTGTTCTGGATGGACCATTATGCGGCATGCGCCGCTCTACACTGCCAGGTGCCGACCAAAAGAAAAACCCCTCTACTCGGGAAGAGCAGAGGGGTTGATCAGTATAAAAGCCTGACGATGACCTACTTTCACACGGGAATCCGCACTATCATCGGCGCGAAGTCGTTTCACTGTCCTGTTCGGGATGGGAAGGAGTGGTACCAACTTGCTATGGTCATCAGGCATAACTTTTTGCTCCTTGGCGGCTTTGCGCTGATCGGTCGATCAGGGCATTGCTGCTTTTGAAGCGAATTCATAGAGTCTTATCAGCTAAATTTGATTGCGCTTTG